>CAZZHF010000030.1:0-14782 GCA_964653545.1 uncultured Gammaproteobacteria bacterium
CAAGCCTGGCGAAGCCTGGATATGGGTGAACCTCAGCACCAGCCTGGCCGACCCGGCGCCGGTGGTGCCGCAGATCTGGTATCAGGTCCGCAAGAAGGTCGGTGACATCCAGGCCAGCCTGCCACCGGGCGTGCGCGGGCCATATTTCGACGACGAATTCGGCGACGTGCACCCGTTGATATACGGCGTATGGGGCGACGAGTTCAGCTACGCTGAACTCAAGGATCAAGCCGACTGGCTGCGCGATGAGCTGCTGCGCCTGGATATTGTGGAGAAGGTGGTACTCACCGCCGCCCAGCCACAACGGGCATATGTGGAGTTCTCGACCGCACGCCTGGCCAATCTGCGCGTGAGCCCGCTGGCGCTGATCGATGCCATCGCCGGTCAGAACGCCATGCAGCCGGCCGGCATGGTCGAAAACCCGGACGGGCGCACCCGTTTGCGCCTGGGCGGGCAGTTCGCATCCGTCGACGACATCGGCAAGGTCACGGTCACTGCCGCCGACGGCCGCCTGCTGCCGCTGGGCGAAATTGCCGATGTGAAACGCGGCTACCAGGATCCGCCGGAACTGCGCATGCGGGTCAATGGACATCCGGCTGTTGGACTGGCCATCTCCATGGCCGATGGCCACAGCGTGGCCGACCTTCGCCACGAGGTGGTGGCCCTGATGGAGCGTCTTCAGGCCGGTCTGCCCCTGGGCCTGCACACCACGCTGGTGGCCGACGAACCGGCGGTCGTCGCGCACTCGCTGAACAAGTTCCTGATCAAGCTGGGCCTTGCCATTGGAATTGTGCTTCTAGTGAGCTATTTCACGCTCGGGTTTCGCTGCGGACTGGTGGTGGCAACCGCGTTTCCGCTGGTACTGGGCACCACCTTCGCCACCATGAAGCTGCTCGACATTGATTTGCAGCGTATCTCGTTGGGGGCGCTGATCATCTCGCTGGGGCTGTTGGTCGATGACGCGATCATCATTGTCGAGATGATGCTGGTGAAGATGCGCCAGGGCCTTGACCGCTTTCACGCCGCCAGTGCGGCGTATGCCAGCACGTCCCTGCCGATGCTGACCGGCACATTGATCACAGTGGCCGGCTTCATGCCGATCGCCATCGCGCAAAGCGGCATGCGCGAATTCATGTTCGGCCTGTATGGAGTCATCGCGACCGCCCTTTTGGTTTCCTGGCTGGTGTCGGTGCTGTTCACGCCATATCTGGCGTACCGCATGCTGCCCACCAAGACCGACCGCCACCCGGAGGGACTCTACGACACGCCGTTCTATCATCGCCTGCGCAGCCTGGTGCGCGGCTGCGTGGACCGTCGCTGGTGGTTGCTGTCCGCTGTAGCCGGCCTTGCCGCGTTGTCGCTGCTGGCCGGACGCCAGGTCGAGAAACAGTTCTTCCCACTCACCGACCGACCCGACCTGATTGTTGAAACCTGGCTTCCGGAAGGGGCGTCGTTCACGGCCAACGAATCGGTGGCCAAGGCCCTGGACAAGATGCTGGTGGCGGAACCGGGTGTGCAGCGGTGGGTGAGCTACATCGGCTTTGACACCCCACGCATGTTTACCGACCTGTGGATCGAGCCGCCAGCCCACAACGTGGTCAAGACCTACATTCTGGCCACCGACGGTGCAACGCGGGACCGGCTGCGGGATACGCTGAAGACGCGCATTGCACAGGATCTGCCGCAGGCTCGCACGCGCGTCAATGTCTTTCCGTTCGGCTTTCCGGTGCCGGCTTCGCTCGAATACCGCGTCAGCGGGCCGGACCGCCAAAAACTGCGAAAGATCGCGGCCGATGTTCGCGCGGCGATCGAAACCTACCCGCAGGCGATGGGCGTGCATTACGACTGGCGTGGTCCCATAAGCACGATAGAGGTCGACCTGGATCATCCCCGACTGGCGGCGCTTGGCCTGTCCGCGCGACGCCTGGGCGAGTCCCTGGACATGCTGCTGTCGGGCCGGGCGGTAACGGAACTGCGCGACGGCGATGAAACGGTCGAGGTGGTGTTGCGCCTTACCGACGACGAGCGAACACGACTCAGTTATTTGTCCAGCGTTCCGGTGCCGATGGCCGACGGCAGCATGCTGCCGCTCAGCCAGTTGGCGCGACTTGACCTGGGGGTCGAGGAAGGCGTCGTGCGCCGTTACAACCGGGTACCGACGATTACCGTGCGCGCCGACCTGCCGTGGCAGGTCCAGCCCCTGGCGGTGGACGCGCTGCTCAGTCGCAAGCTGGATGCAATACGCACCCGACTACCAGTCGGTTATCACGTCGAAGTGGGCGGCACCGGCGAAATGAACACGGAGGCGGACACGGCCATCGCGGCCGTCATGCCCATTATTGCGGTCGTCATCATCACCTTGCTGATGGTGCAGCTGCAGCATCTGGGCCTGACCCTGCTTGTCCTGGCGTCCGCTCCGCTGGGCATAATCGGCGTGTTGTTCACGCTGTACGCGGTTGATTTGCCACTTGGGCTGGTGGCGCGGCTTGGCGTGCTGGCGCTGGCCGGCATCACCATGCGCAATACCGTGATCCTGGTCGACCAGATTCGCCAGGACGTGGCGGCCGGCATCAGTCGCTACGAGGCGGTCATCGAGTCCACTGTCCGGCGCTTTCGGCCGATCGTCGTGACTGCGGCCGCCGCCATCCTGGCGTTCACTCCGCTGCTGACCGATCCTTTCTGGGGGCCGATGGCCTATGCCATGATGGGCGGATTGCTGGCGGCGACCATACTCACTGTATTGTTTGTGCCGGCACTGTACGCGGCCGGTTTCAGGCTGCAACCGCCGACCTGACCTGGGCGCAACAACGCGCCGCCGGACCAATCCCACCGCAAGGAGCTAATCGCGATGCAAGCCTGGCAGGTGCACGACTGGTGCACGCCCGATCAAATGCAGTGGGCCGATTTGCCTGTGCCCGAGCCCGGACCCGGCCAGGTACGCGTGCGGGTGGCCGCCGCCGCGCTTAATTTCCTGGACACGCTGATGATTGGCGGGCGCTACCAGGACCGCCCGCCGCTGCCCTTCACGCCGGGTTGTGAACTGTCCGGCACCGTGGATGCGGTCGGTGCTGGCGCCAGTCTTGCGGTCGGCACCCGGGTCTGCGGTCTGGTGCCTTATGGCGCGTTCGCGCAATTCGCCTGCGTCGACGACGCGGACCTGTCGCCGGTTCCCGACGACGTCGATCTGGTCAGCGCCGCGGCGCTACCGGTGGTCTACGGCACCGCGCATCACGCGCTGGTCGAGCGCGGTCGTCTGCACAGCGGCGAGACACTGCTGGTGCTGGCCGCAGCTGGCGGGGTCGGACTCGCCACCGTGCAGCTTGGCCGGGCGCTGGGTCTGCGCGTGCTGGCCGCTGCCGGAGGCGCAAGCAAATGCACGCTGTGCATTGAGCATGGCGCCATACAGGCTTTTGATTACAGCGACCCCAGCTGGGTAGACCAAGTCAAAGCCAGCACCGACGGTCGTGGCGTGGATGCCGTCCTTGATCCGGTCGGCGGCGATTACACCGCCCAGGCGCTACGCTTGCTGGCATTCGGCGGACGCCTGTTGATCGTCGGTTTCGCGGCCGGCGCAATTCCGGAAATTCCCGCCAATCGCCTGTTGCTGAAAGATTTATCGGCACTGGGCGTGGTCTGGGGCGCCTGGCGGCGCCGCAACCGGCCGGCCGCGGCGACACAGATGGCGGCCCTGTTCGAACTGTGGCAACAGGGCGCTATCTCGCCACTGGTGTCCGAGCGCCGGCCGCTGAGCGAAGCTCCCCAGGCAATTGCCGACCTGGGCGCTCGCCGTACCACCGGCAAGGTGCTGCTGCTATCTGGAGCTGACTCATGAGCGCCGAAAAACCGCGGGTGGCCTTGCCACCCCCTATTCTCTATGCGGTCGCCATCGGCCTTGGACTGTGGCTGGAACGGCCACTGCCCTGGCCGCTGCCGGCAGGCGCGCTGCGATTCTGGGTCGGCCTCATCGTGGTGGGCCTGGCAGCAGGCCTGTTTGCGCTGTGCCTGCGGGAGCTGCGCCGCCACCAGACCACCATCAACCCACACAAGGGAGCCAGCAGCCTGGTCAGCAGCGGGCCATTTCGTTTCAGCCGCAATCCGATCTATGTCAGCCTGACCGCGCTGCATCTGGGAATCGGCTTTATCGCCAGTAGCACCTGGGTCCTCGTGATGTTGCTGTGGGTGCTACCGCTGCTGCTGCGATTCGTGATCGAGCGCGAGGAAGAACACCTGCATGACCGTTTTGGTCAGGAGTACATCGACTATTGCGCGCGGGTACGACGCTGGCTGTGAAGGGTCTGCGACGGGTCGCGCGCGGCCTGCGACGCGGCCTGCGTTATGCGGTCCTTACCTGGCTGGTGCTGACGATTGGGGTGGTGCTGGCGCTGCGCTGGTTCCCGCCGCCGACGACGTCGTTCATCTTGCAAAACCGCGTCGCGGCGCTGCGAGCCGGCTACGGTTTTTATCCCTATCCCTACCACTGGGTCGACTACGAGAAGATCGCAGCGACCATGGCCCTGGCCGTCGTGGCGGCCGAAGACCAGCGATTTCTGGAGCATTGGGGCATCGACCTGCCCGGTATCGAGCAGGCCATTCGCGACAATCGTTACCGCGATCGGCCGCGCGGGGGCAGCACCATCACCCAGCAGACGGCCAAGAACCTGTTCCTGTGGCGCGATCAGAGCTGGCTGCGCAAGGGCATCGAGGTTTACTTCACTGGTCTGATGGAATTGCTGTGGCCAAAACGGCGGATTCTGGAGGTGTATCTGAACGTCGCACAATTCGGCGGCAGTGTATTTGGCGTGGAGGCCGCCGCGCGCACGTATTTCGACAAACCAGCGGCTGCACTCAGCCCACAGGAAGCGGCGCTGCTGGCGGCAGCGCTACCATCGCCCTCGGTACTCAGGGTGGATGCCGCGTCGCCTTATCTGCGCGGGCGCCAGCGCTGGGTAATGAACCAGATGCAGCGGCTCGGGCCGGATCATCTGGAGGGCCTGTAGGCTGTCGATGGACCTGATCACCCGGCTGTCAGGCGGACACAGAACGACACCGCCTCCGCCACCAGCTTTGCCAACAGCGCGTTTGCGGCAACCACGCCTCCCACCGGATCGTCGCTGACGGTCGATTGCTCCAATCGCACCGTGTGGCTGCCCAGCACGCGCGCCTGGCGGACGTCCACCAGTTGCAGGCGCACCGCCAGGCGCATTTGGCTGGGACTTTGAGTGAAATCCTGGTCAAGTTGAAGAAGCTCGCTCAGTAGCCGGTACTCGGGCCGCGCGCCGGCGCCCTCGGCCAGCACCGAGACACCGGCAGCAGACAGGCCATCCTCCAGTGCCTGGCCGATAAAGCGTGCCGGTCGATCGACCCAGCGATGGCGCGCGTAGTACAGCAGCTCGTGAGGCGACTTCCGATAGGCCATGGCAGAGGTGGTATAGCCGGGCGCGGCGCCCGGGGCAGTCACCTGCAGGCTCACTCGCGGCAACCTGGCAGTGGGGAACGGCGTGTCAGGCGCGAGCGTCAATGTGTGTGTGACGTCTGCAGGCGGAGGCGATAGCGGCAGGCTACAGCCCGCCAGCAGCATGGTCAGCACGAACATAACGAAACGTTGCATTACTCCCCCGGACCCGCTTCACGTACCGGCGGGCCAACCAGCAACATTTGCGGACTGGCGTTCAGCCGCTGGCCCAGTTCTTCGATGCTGTCGGTCGCCCGACCCAGATCAATGACCAGGCGCTCGACCTGCGGCAGCAGTACCCCGCCGGTGTAATCGAGTTGCTGCTGGCTGTCACTGGCCACGGCACCCACCCGATCACCGGTGCTGCGCAGTGTTTCCAACAGGCGCTCGGTCTGGCTGAACACGCGCTCCAGCCGCGGCGCCAACTGCGGCAACGTTTCGCTCGCCTGTGCCGCCGCGGCCGCGACCCGCTCAAGGTCCGCCAGAGTACGGTCAAGTCGTACGCGCTGTTCGGCCAGCGCGCCGGTAATCTGGTCGGCGTTGGCCAGGATCGAGCCGATGGCGCGGGCATTCTCGTCGTTCAGGATCACCAGCAGGCGCCGACTGACCTGATCCAGCGTAGTCATGGCCACACGCGCCGCGGTGTCGAGCCGATTCAGTAACGAGGGTGCCATCTCGATCACCGGGTAGGCACTGCCCGGCGTCGACACCAGCAGCGCCGACTCGCGACTGCCGCCGGCCAGTTCGACCGAGCCCAGGCCGGTCAGCCCCTGCATGGCGATGGTTGCGACGGTATCGGTCTTGACGGGCACGTCGACTCGGATGTTGAAGGTCAAACGCACGCGGGTGGAGTCCTCGGGGTCGAGTTCGATCGCCGCCACCCGTCCCGCGTCCACACCCCGGTAGGTGACGCCCGACGACAGGTTCAGCGCCGCCACCGATTCCTCGGTATAGGCGTAATACTGCCGAAACTCACCCGCCTCGCGCCCCGACCCCAGCCACAGGCCAAACCCAACCAGCATCGCACCCAAGAACAGTACGAACACACCAACCGCCGCGTAAGCTACCCGTGCTTGCATGACTTATCCCCATAGTCGCGCGGCGCGGCGGCAAAGTAACTGCGGATTTCGGGCAGATCCGAGTCTGCGAGCTGCGCGACCGGCGCCACCGCCAGCAAATCGCCACGCCCAAGAAACGCCACCCGGTCACTGACCCGGGCAATGGAATCCAGGTCGTGCGTCACCATCACCACCGTCAGTCCGAGCAGTTCGCGCAGGTCCTTGAGCAACTCGTCAAGACCGGCCGAGGTCACCGGGTCCAGTCCGGCCGAGGGCTCGTCCAGGAACAGCAATTCCGGGTCCAGTGCCAGGGCCCGTGCCAACGCGGCGCGCTTGATCATCCCGCCGCTGAGCTCGCCCGGGAACTTGCCTGCGGTGTCGGCCGGCAACCCGGCAAGGCCCAGCCGCAACATGCCCAGCTCACGTCGACTGCCGGCCGACAGCCCGGTGTGTTCGGCCAACGGCAGGCAGATATTGTCGAGCACGTTCAAGCCAGTAAATAACGCGCCGTGCTGAAACAGAATGCCGATACGCCGACGCAGGACGCGCAGCGCCGCGCTGTCAAGATTGATCGCGTCCGCCCCGAGCACTTCCATGCGCCCCGCGGCGGGCGCCTGCAACAGGCTTAACGTGCGTAGCAATACCGTCTTGCCAGACCCGCTGCCCCCGACCACAGCCAGCACCTCGCCACGCTGAACCGCGAGGCTTATACCGGTGTGCAAGATCCGGGGGCCAGCCAAGGTCGCCAGTCCTTGCGCGACGATGGCCACCTCTGTGCTCAAAGCCCCAAGACCTGAAACAGGACGGAGAAAGCCGCGTCGGCAATGATCACCAGGAAAATGCTCTGCACCACGCTGGTGGTGGTCTCGCGACCAATACTTTCCGCGCTATGACTGACCTGAAAACCGCGATGACAGGCCACACAGGCGACGATCAGCGCGAAGACCGGCGCCTTGATCAACCCGACCCAGAAGGTGCTCGGGGCGAAGGTATTCGGCAACCGCCTCAGAAAATCCGCGTAACCCACGTCGTACAGCCCATCGGCTACCACCATACCCCCGAAGATACCCAGCGTGGACGCATACAGCGTCAGCAGCGGCATCGTCAGGAGCAACGCCAACAGCTTGGGCAGTACCAGCATCTCCATCGGCGTGATGCCAATGCTGCGCAAGGCGTCGAGCTCCTCGGTGATGCGCATGGTGCCGATCTCGGCCGTATAAGCCGAGCCGGTACGGCCAGCGACGATGATGGCCGCAAGCAAGGGCCCCATCTCGCGCAGCATGGTGACGCCGACCAGATTCACCACCAGCACGTTGGCGCCGAAAGTTTTCAGGGGCTCGCCCGCTTGATAGGTCATCACCACACCCATCAGGAACGCAAGCAGACCCAGAATCGGCAAGGCGCGCACGCCAGCGGCATCGATCTCCTGCACCAGACGCCGGACCCGAAGCCGCCGCAACTGGCCGAGCGCTTCCAGCGCCAGATGACCGATGAAATCCAGGAAACTGAACGTGTCGCCGAGCTTGCCCGCGACCATCCGCCCAAGCTGCTCAAACGACCCCGGGGCGCGCGGCGGGACATACGGCTCGCTGGGCAAGCGGCCACGGACCAATTCAAGCAATGCCGCGTGGCGCTGCGTCAGGCCATCCCAGCTTATGCTGGCACCCGTCCGCCGAGCCGTCTGTTCAAGCCGGTACAAAGCCCACGCGCCGGCTGTGTCCAGGGTACTGATACCGGCCGCATCGAGTCGCCAATCGCCCACCTGCCGCCAGTCATGCAGCGTACTGTCGACAGCGTCCAGCTTGCACACCGTCCACTCGCCGTGTGCAGACAGGGTGCGGGTGCGCAGCTCGGTGACGAGACTGGCCGCCGCCGGCATGGTCTAGCGCCGCAGCGGCGGCGCGTATTGACCCAGCGTTTGCTTGAACTGCTGGGCCAGCGGCGGAGTCGCGAACACCCGGTTCTCGAATACATCCCATGACGACACGTGCCCGCCGTATGCCTCGGCGTTGGCCGAGTCGTCGGGTTGCAGTACCGCGCCTTCCAGCGCCACGCCGGCAAACAGGCCCCGGGTGCGGGAGTAGGAATAGATCTCGGCCTTCATTTGAGCATCCGTCGCAGCCGACGCCTGACGCCCCACCGGGCCCGCGGCGATTGCCGCGTCGGCGCCGAGCGTCACCTTGCCACTGGCCAGGTTCTCCACGCCACGGCGGGTCTTGAACACCAGCACGATGTCGGTGGACTGGGCGCCAATCTGCCAGCCGATACTGCCACCGGCCAGCGTGATGAAGGACGGATTGCTCCAGCCACCATCCTGGCGCACCGCGATCACGCCCTTGCCCCAGCGACCACCGACAACGAAGCCGGCCTTGATGACACCGGGAACCACGGCAATACCGTACGCATCGGCCAACAGCTCGGGCGGAATGGCGTTCTCCGGTATCTCACTTATTTGGTGCAAGACCTCCGATGCAGTCCGCAGCCGGTCCTCTTCTGCCTGTCCCGCGCCGGCAACCGGCGACCAGAGCAACGGCAGGCTCAGCATTAACGCAATCAAGCTAGGCGAGCGTAGATTCATCAGTGACCCCGGATGATTGAGCTGGAGGGAGCGGCCCGCTAACGGCATGGGCAAACCGGCGAGCGGTGACTAATGATCTCACAGGCGTGCCGAAGGGCCGCAAGCTAACGCCTATAATCCCCGACTGGCTGAGCCACGGGCTGGCCCGGCATTGAATCGTTACCAGGAGAATGTGCAATGAAGGTGATCGAGATTGCCGAGTTCGGCATCGCCAAACTGACTTCGGTCGAGCGCCGGGATCCGCAGCCCGGCCCCGGCCAGGTGCTGATGCGTGTACGCGCCGTGTCGCTGAACTACCGGGATCTGATGACCGTGCAAGGCCACTACAACCCACGCCAGAAGTTGCCTCTGATTCCGTTGTCGGATGGCGCCGGCGAGGTGGTGGCGGTCGGCGCTGGCGTGCGCCGCTTCAAACCGGGTGACCGGGTTGTTGCAATCTTTGCCCAGAAGTGGCTGGGTGGTGAGCCGACGCCCGCCGCGCGCGGCTCCACCCTGGGCGGCCCTGGTGACGGCATGGCGGCCGAACTGGTGGCGCTGGATGAGGATGGCCTGGTGCCGATTCCGGAGCACCTGAGCTTCGAGCAGGCGGCCACCCTGCCGTGCGCCGGCGTGACCGCCTGGAATGCGGTGGTCGAACAGGGCCGGGTGCGGCCAGGCGACACCGTACTGGCGCTGGGCACCGGCGGCGTTTCGCTGTTCGCCCTGCAATTTGCCAAGGCGGCGGGCGCTCAGGTGATCATCACATCCAGCAGCGACGAGAAGCTCGCCAAGGCCAAAGCGCTGGGTGCTGATCACGGCATCAACTACAGCACCCAGCCCGACTGGGACGCCGCGGTGCTGGGGCTCACTGACAAGGCCGGCGTCGATCAGGTGGTGGAAGTCGGTGGCGCGGGCACGCTGGCTCGCTCGATCAAGGCCACACGCATGGGCGGCACCATTACCATTATCGGCGTGCTGGGCGGCAATGCCACCGAACTGGACCTGCGCCCGGTGCTGATGAAGGGCTTGCGCCTGCATGGCGTGTTTGTCGGCCCGCGAGAAATGTTCGAGGCCATGAACCGGGCGATTACAACGCACCGTATCGAGCCGGCAATCGACACGGTCTTCGAACGCGACGATCTTCAGGCGGCGTTCGAGCATATGGCGGCCGGCCGTCATTTCGGTAAGATCGTGGTTCGGATGTGAATCGCTACATACCAATTCGCAGTCGATTTCAATATAGTGGCCAAGGCTCAGTTTCGCCGTTTTTTCCCAGCTCAACGACTCAGGGAGACGCTATGTTCAGAAATAAGAATTGGACCCGCGGCCTCGTCGGCTGTATCGCGGTAGTGCTTACCGGCTGCGCCGAGATGCAGCAGACCAGGCTTGGCGGTGGCGGCACCATGGTTACCGGCTCTGCCGGCGCCGCCGGCTCGCAGGGCGCGGCCCCGCAGCTCACGCACTGCGCCAGCCCCATCGGCACCGCCGCGTTGATCGAGCAGGACAACCCGATGCTGGCGCAGGCGGGGCTGACCAGCCCCATTCCCCTGCTGCGCATCATGATGGCGCAAAGCAACTGTTTCCAGGTCGTGGACCGCGGTCAGGCCAGTCAGGCACTACAACGCGAACGGGCCATGGCCTCTGCGGGCGAGCTGCAAAGTGGCAGCAATATGGGCGCCGGGCAGATGAAGGCCGCGGACTTCCTGATTACGCCCAACGTGATTTTCAAGGACTCCAATGCCGGTGGCGGCGGCGCGGGCCTGGGGGCGCTCATCCCGGGCATCGGCGGCGCCATTGCCGGTGGCATCCGCTGGACCAACATGGAGTCCCAGGTCACGCTGTTCCTGACCAACGTGCGCACCGGCGTGCAGGAAGCCGCCGCTGAGGGCAGCGCCAGCAAACGCGATCTGGGCTTCGGTGGTCTCGCCTTCGGCGGGCTGGTCGGCGCCGGCGGCGGAGCCTATGCCAGCACGGATATCGGCAAGATCGTGTCAGCGGCCTTCCTGGATGCCCACAACAAACTGGTGTCGCAACTTCAGGTCACTCAGCCGGCAGCCACGCGGCCATCTGCATCCGGTTACACGACCCTGTCGGACGTGAACATGCGCTCGGGCCCGTCCACGCAATCACCGGTGATCATGCTGGTGACCAAGGGCACGCCGGTCTCGCCGACCGGTGAGAAACAAGGCGCCTGGTGGCAGGTGGACGCGGCCGGTCGCAGTGGCTGGATTCATAGCGACTACATCGTCCGCTGATCGCTGGATAAAAAAAGCCCGCTGGCAACACGCCAGCGGGCTTTTTTTTATGTTGGCTTCAGACCTTCAGCAGGCGGGCCACCGCCTCCACCGAGCGCAGCTGCTTCAGTTCCTGCTCCGTCGGCAACAGTGGCCGGTCGCGCTCGCGGCTGACCACGCACAGGAAGCCGAATGGCTCCTCGCCGTCGGCATGAAACTGGTGAAAACACTGCGGCGCCACATATACGCAGTCAAACGCCGCGACCTGCTCCACCTTATCGCCGAGGATCACCCTCCCCCGCCCCCGGATGATCACCACGGCGTGTGCATGCTGGTGTCGTTCCAGGGTCGAGTAACCGCCTGGCTGGACCTCAAAGTAGCGCACCAGGGCATCAAGCCCACCCTCTTCACCACCTTCGCCCAGCAGCGTGCGCCGGGTAATGTCACGAAACGGACTGCGGTCCGTCTTGTACTCGCGCAGAGCCACCTGGGGCCAGGAAAAGCCATCACTACGCACTATCCGCGAGCCGTGCTTGCTCATGACAGGCTGCACTCCACCACACGCCGCAGCGCGGCGGCTGCCCGCGTAAGATCACCCTGCGCGTAAAGGCTGCCGCCGATCAGCAGCATCGTGTCCGGACCATAGCAGCGCAGCCAATGGCCCGCGCGGGCCACATCTATACCGCCAGCCGGGGCTGGCAAGCTGGCCCGGACCGGACCCAGGGACCCGCGCAAATGAGTATTGATACGGGCGCAGGTGGCCGCGGAGAAGCTAAAGCGGCCACCCGTATTCGGATAGATGACCGCGTCCGCACCGGCCAGCCGGAACAGATCCCCGAGCACCAACTCCGCGGAAATGCCGGCGCTACGCCCAAACAACCCGCTGGTGAACGCGGGGTGGGCCAGTACGGCGAGGCCAAACTGGTCACGAATGAGTTGCAGGGTATCCAGACCAACCAGCCACGGGCAAATGAGCACGCCACGACAGCCGGCATCCCTGGCTGCCGCCAGGCGCTCTGGCAGCCGTGCGGCCGAGGCCGTTACGTTTGGAAAATACAGGCTGCGGCCGCCGGTCTGGGCATTGGCGTGGGTGACTGCCGCCTGACATAGCGCCAGACGCTCGCCAAACGGCGCACATCGTTGGTCGGCCAGGCCATGATCATCCTTGATGATGTCGATACCACCGCGCGCGAACGCTTCGCAGCGCGCCGCCAATTCGGTCGCCGACAAGCCCATGGGCTTCAGCGCCGTGCACAGAAGCGCGCGATCAGCGACGCCGGTCAAGGCGCGTAACCCGGAAATGCCATAGCCCGGGCCACCCAGGCTCTGCAGCAGTGCCGCTGGCCAATCGAGCCCAACGATGCGAATGCCCGGCTTCAGCGAAATATTGCCAAACAGCAGATTCAGACACTGGGGCAAATCGTCGCCGATAGCGTCCAGGCTGTAGGAAAGCTGGATTTGCGCGCGCCGAGGTCCGGAATGCGAGACCTGCTCGACGCGACCGGCCATGCGCTCCAGCAGCTCCAGCGCCACCAGGTCCCGCGGAAGCTCTACGGTTTGCTCCAAACCGATCAATGCGGCCTTGCGTGCTGGATCTTCATTACGGCCGAGTGCCAGGACATAACGCACGCCAAGCCGACCGTCGGCGCGGACACCAGGCGCTACCGTGCCCGGTATCGGCAGGTCACGTCCGATCGGAGGAGCGTCGGCGTCAGTGCGCCGGCCAACGTTGACAGACATGAGGCTCGGACAGTCGGGAGGGTTGGTGATTTTATCCCAGCCCGTGAATGGACGCGCAGCAATCAAACCGCGCTTGCCGCGCGCGGCAATACCGGTTACACATCCCGGCTAACACTTGATACAGTGCTGTGGTTAAGTCAACAACAGGGGCGACGGGTACCCGAATGACGCAACAGCTTTCACAGCAGGTACTGCGGACCGACGTGTCTGGCATGCCCCTGGAATGGGTGGACTATCAAGAGGCGGTACGGCTGTATTGCTTTGGCCACGTCGCTTACGCCTGCGGCAACCCGCTGTTCTGCGTGCATGGGGGCATCAACGCCGCCAGCGGACGGCGAAGCATTGTGGAGGTCAACTCGATCATCGCCACCATCGGCGACCAGTCCGCATTGCGCCGCTGCCGCGAAACCTATTCCCCGCCGCTCAACAATCCGGCGCTGTTCAAGCGCGATGCGCACACCTGCCTGTATTGCGGCCAGCGGTTTCTGGCACGGGATTTATCGCGCGACCACGTGCGCCCCCTCAGCCGTGGCGGCGATGACACCTGGGTCAACGTGGTCACCGCCTGCAAGCGCTGCAACAATCACAAAGCCAACCGAACACCAGAACAAGCCGGTATGCAGCTATTGGCCATACCCTTCCTGCCAACCCATGCCGAATATGTCTATTTGCGCGGCCGGCGAATTTTGGCTGATCAGATGGAATTCCTGCTCGCGCACTTTCCCCGCACGAGCCCACTGCAAGCGCGCCTGAGAGCACAACTGGCCTGAGGCCTGTTTACCACGTTCTGCGCGCCGCGCTGGGTGTCCGCTCCATGTGGGCGAGAACCATAAGCTCCCTAAGCCCCCGCGGTGTACGGCCGCTTCTCGAGTTGCTGGGCTGAGCTTGGCAACCAGGGCCGCGCTGCGCGCGGCTACCAGCCTGCCAAGCCGACCGCGATTTCCCGCCGCCTCATATACAGTGCGCAAAATTAAGCGTAGGCTGCTGACGTCTGCTTTTTTTCGCTGCGGGTCTTCGGGCGGGTTCTGTCAGGAACCCGCCAGTGATTTGTAACCAAAACTACAGGCTACAACGCGCTGACCAGCGGCTGTGTGTATTCTCCGAACCTGCGGGGACACCAACGGACAGCGGTTTTGGATATCCAGGGGCCATTCGGGCAAGCGTTGCCTGCCCAATTCCTCTCTTTATTATTTGTAAGTGGTTTTTTAATATGACTTCGATTTATGTTGGCAATCTCCCTTTTACCGTGTCGGAAGACGAACTGCGTAATCTGTTTGAGCAGCACGGTTCCGTCCATTCGGTAAAACTTATCAACGATCGCGAAACCGGCCGGCCCCGCGGTTTCGGATTCGTCGAAATGGATCCTTCCGCTGCCGCGGTCGCCATCCAACGACTGAACGGCGCCGACCTAGGCGGGCGTGCACTGCGCATCAACGAAGCGCAGGAGAGAGAAGAGCGTCCCGCGCGCCATCCGCGCTAAGCCCAGTCGCCTGAGCTTTCTGAAACCCTGCGGCGCCGTGTGCGCCGCAGGGTTTTTTATTGCTCATGACAATAGCAGCTCAGCATCGATAGCCACCGACGAACCACGCTTTTTCGGTGGCAGGCACGGCACATGCCGTTGGCGCGCTGGCCTGATTCGCCGAATTGGTGGTCGCGTTACGGGGAGTCGGCCGCGTTCTGCTGGGGAAGCGCTTAATAAATCCGTCCTGGATTTCTCAGCGCCCGCCATCGGGAAAGCGTG
>CAZZHF010000031.1:0-14254 GCA_964653545.1 uncultured Gammaproteobacteria bacterium
TTGCACCAGGTCGCCAACGACCTCGCCAAGGCCTTCGAGTCGTTGATCGCACAATACCTCGTTGCCGTGCGCGAGGGACGCCTGTGGCTGGAGGTGGAAATCCGCGCCGCCGTGCTGTTCGACTCGGGCAGCGCGCAAATCAAGCCCGACGCCCTGCCGGTGGTTGATCAGGTGGTGGACATTCTGTCCGGGGTTCCGAACTCGGTGCGCGTCGAGGGCTATACCGACGACGTGCCCATTGCGAACGGCCAGTTCCGCTCGAACTGGGATCTGTCGGCCGCCAGGGCGGGCAGCATGGTGCATCATCTTTTGCAGCACGGCCTGGCCCCGCCCCGCCTGTCGCTGGCCGGTTACGGCGAATACCGGCCGCTGGTCGACAACGACACCGAAGAGGGTCGCAGCCGCAACCGGCGTGTGGTGTTGGTAGTGCTGGCAACGCCTGACGCGGCAGCCCAGCGCGACCTGGAGCTCGACGTCGGCCGCGCGCAGGAAGAAGCGACACAGGTGCCGTTCCTGCCTGGCGCGGAGCCGCACCCGTTGCTGGTGCCGCTTGGCCAGGACGGCGCCGCGTCGCCCTTCGCAGAACCGGATCGCAACGTTGGTGGACGCTGGCCGTCCGATCGCAACGGCGGCGATGTGCCGGCTTTCGTGGCGCTGCCACCGTTGCCGCTGATAGCCCCGCCGCGCTAGTCGCGGTCCGCCCGACGGGCCGGGATCCGGGGGTGTGGCAGGGGTCGGCGTGAAGCGACCCCGGTCGACCTGCTATGTTGTGCGGCCGCGTGTCGAATGGCGCGCCGGGCCGCGCAACATCTATCGCCAGGGACTGTCATGCAAACGCGATTTCCGGATGCCGTGCGTGCCACGCGGGAGGGCACCGCGGTAGAGCGCATCATCCGCAAGTGTGTGCACTGCGGCTTCTGCAACGTCACCTGTCCCACCTTTCAGGTGCGCCGGGACGAGCTCGACGGTCCGCGCGGACGTCTGTACCAGATAAAAAGCGCCGTCGAGACCGGCGTTGTCACGACATCGCTGCGGACGCACCTTGATCGCTGCCTGACCTGCCGCGCCTGTGAGACCACTTGCCCGGCCGGGGTGGAGTACGGCCGGGTGCTGGATTACGGGCGTGAACTGCTCGAACAGGCCGCGCCGCGCAGTCCCGGGCAACGTCTGCTGCGCCGCGCGTTACGGGAAGTCTTGCCGCACGCCGGACGGTTCGCCCCGCTGCTGCGGTTCGGCCGCCTGCTGCGGCCTGTGTTGCCGTCCCGTCTCAGGGATCTGATTCCGCCGACGCGTGACGCCGGTGTATTGCCGACCCGACACCACGCCCGGCGCATGTTGCTGCTGCGCGGCTGCGTGCAGGACGCCATCGACCCGCGTATCAACGCTGCCACGACGCGGGTGCTGGACCGGCTCGGTATCCGTCTGGAGACGATCAGCGGCGCGGGCTGCTGTGGTGCCATCAGCCAGCACCTGACGGCGCCGGATGAGGCACGCAACTTCATGCGTCGCAATATCGACGCCTGGTGGCCGCAGATCGAGGCCGGCGCCGAGGCGGTGGTGGTGACCGCCAGCGGCTGCGCCGTGCAGGTCAAGGACTACGGCCATCTGCTGGCCGACGACCCGGCGTATGCGGCGCGCGCGCGCAGGATCTCCGAGTGTGCGCTCGACCTGTCGCAGGTGCTGGAAGCGGAGGATCTGTCCGGCCTCAAACCGGCCCCCGGCACGCCCCGTCGCATTACCTTTCAGAGCCCCTGCACACTGCAACATGGTCAGCGCCTGGGCGGCGTGGTGGAAGGGCTGCTGCGCCGGGCCGGATTCGAGCTGTTGCCGGCGGCGGATGGCCACCTGTGCTGCGGCGCGGCCGGTACCTATGCCTTGCTGCAGCGCCAGTTGTCGCAGGAGCTGCGTGGGCGCAAGCTCGCAAGTCTTGCCGCGGGTGCTCCGGCGCTGATCGTTACCGCCAACATCGGCTGCCTCGCGCACTTGCAGGGCGTAGCCGAGGTGCCGGTTCGGCACTGGATAGAGCTGCTCGATCCAAGCTTTGGCTGACGGCTTGTAAACCGTTTCGCCCGCGCCCAATCTTAATATCTATGCCCCTTGTGCTGGAGCCTGCCATGTCTGCCGAGACCCTCTACGCCAAACCAGTCAACGACTACCCGCTGACTGTGGATGTGGAACGCGCCGAGCCGGTCGGCGCCGAGCGCGCGGCGCTGGAGGCGCGCATCCGCGAGCTGCTGCGGGCTCAGGATGCGGTGCTGGTGGCGCACTATTATGTGGACGAAGCACTGCAACAGCTGGCCGAGAGCAGCGGCGGTCATGTGTCGGATTCGCTCGACATGGCGCGCTTCGGCAACGAGCACCCGGCCTCGACGCTGGTCGTGGCCGGTGTACGTTTCATGGGCGAGACGGCGAAAATCCTGAACCCGGAAAAGCGCGTGCTGATGCCGGAACTGGAGGCTACCTGTTCGCTGGATCTGGGTTGTCCGATCGACAGCTTCGCCGCCTTCTGCGACCTGCATCCGGACCGCACCGTGGTGGTGTACGCCAATACCTCGGCGGCGGTGAAGGCGCGCGCCGACTGGTTGGTCACCTCATCGTGCGCGGTGGACATCGTGGCTCATCTGCGTGATCAGGGGCAAAAAATCCTCTGGGCTCCGGACAAGCACCTGGGCGCGTACATTCGCCAGCAGACCGGAGCCGACATGCTGCTGTGGGATGGCGCGTGCATCGTGCACGAGGAGTTCAAGGGCGACGAGCTGGCGGCGCTGCGCCGCGAACACCCGCGCGCCAGGGTGCTGGTGCACCCGGAATCGCCGGCCAGCGTCGTTGCCCAGGCCGATGTGGTCGGCTCCACCAGCCGCATGGTCAAAGCCGTGCAGGAACTGGACGCCGACGAGTTCATCGTCGCAACCGACCGCGGCATCTTCCACAAGATGCGTCAGCTGGCGCCGGGCAAGCGACTGATCGAGGCGCCCACCGCGGGCAAAAGCGCCACCTGCAAGAGCTGTGCGCATTGCCCATGGATGTCCATGAACAGCCTGAAGGGCCTGCTGCGGGCGCTCGAAACCGGCGTGGGTGAAATCCACGTTGACCCGGTCATTGGCGCCCGGGCGCGCCTGCCGATCGACCGTATGCTGGAGTTCACGCGTCGCCAGAATGTACAAAGCGCGGGCGACGCATAGATCCATCCGGCAGTGTTCGCGGGCACCAGCACGCGTCGCCGATGGCGTTGCAGGGTCCGGGCACAGTGACGCCATGGCACGCCTGCGTGTCGGGCGTCCTCAAGCAGTCGGTTCCGCGATGAAGATGACCGAGGCCGGCGTCTGGGTGTTCGGATGGAGGGGTTCACGTACCTCCAGCAGCCGAAAGCCGTTGTTCACGAATAACTCCACCCAGCTGTCCAGGGTCCGAAAATACCAGGGCGCCGGGTCGGTGAAATCGGCACTGAACCCGGCCCATGAACCGGCGCGCCAGCCGTCCTGGTAGGGCAGATCGCCACAGGCGAAGGCCGGATGCAGGGTTTGTACGATCAGTGAGCCGTGCGGATTGAGCAGGGACGGTGCCGTCCTGAACACATCCTCGACCGATTCTTTGCCCAGCAGCGAGAAATTGCAGGCGATCACATCGACCAAAACGCCGTGTTTTCCGCTCGCCAGGTCCTGGTAGGAAGCCTGAAGAAAACCACCGCCCCCGGCGGCCATGGCATCCGCGATGAGGCCCGGTACCGCATCGAAGCCCAGCGCGTCGATGTTGCGCGCGGTCAGTTCACGTACCAGCCATCCCTCGCCGCAGCCCAGGTCGAGAACCGAGCCTGGCCGGCGGCTGACTATGGTCTCGACCATGGCCCGATCGGTCACCCGCACGCGGCTGTCGATTGTCCGGTCGCGTACTGCGACCGTCCATGCTGAGGCATTCCGGCCCCAGGATTCGAGTATTCGGGCCTCGCTGAATACCTTGGCGCTCATTCAATCTGCCGGCCGAGTTGAAATACGGGCTTGCATCCGGTGCTCTGCCGTACCGGCGCAGGTGGTTCGGAAACCGACGAAACGGTGGTTCAGATACGCCAAAAGCGCGCTAATGACCCGGCAGATTGCGGCGATATTGGGCATGCGCGGGTTGAGCCTCGATGGTGTGCCCGCGCAGCCTAACCCGAAGCCCCACCCGCTGGCGACGGGCCGTCGTTGCGCGGCCATGCCGTGCTGGCGATGCCGGGTTCGGCGTGACCTCACGTACCATCTGGGGACATCAGGACGGTCGTCATCAAGACCCAAACCGATCGGGAGGCCCATGATTCGCACGATGTTGTACCGACCCGCGACGCGGCAGATTGCGAGCGGCGCGGAGGAATTGGTCGACGCCTGGCGCCAGGAGCCGGACGCAATCCTGTGGGCGGATCTGTCGGACAACGCGCCGCAGGCTGAGCGCGGCATGCTGGTCGACAGCTTCGGTTTGCATCCGCTGGCGGTTCAGGATGCGCAGCGCAGCCGGCACCCGCCGAAACTTGAACTGTTCCCAGATCACGTGTTCATCCTGTTGAAGGGACTTGGCGCGGCCTCGGCGCGGACGCATTTCGAGTTCGAGACCATCCAGATCGCCATGTTCATCGGCGATCGATTCTTCGTGACTCGTCATTCGGGACCGTCCCTGTCCATCGACCGGCTGTGGCAGGCACTTCAGGATGAACCTTCCGGATTTGCGGCCGGTTCCGACGCCTTGGCCCTGCGGCTGTCCCGGATCTCGATCGACCGTTATCTGGAGCGGTTGCTGATGCTGGAGCCACGGCTGGAGGATCTCGAACAGGAAATCGTCGCCCACCCGCGGGACGAAGTGCTGGCCGAGTTGATCGGATACAAGACCAATCTGCGTAAATTCCGGCGCGTTCTGGTCTACCACGTGCAGATATTCCAGGAGCTGCTCAGCGACCCGCCAGCGCAGATACATGCCGAGCGGGTGCACGAGATCCGGGATGTCTACGAGCATCAGGAACGCGCCAGCAGCCTGGCGACGCTTTACTACGAGGTCGCCTCGGATCTGATCGACGGCTACATTTCGGTCGCCTCCCATCGGCTCAACAACATCATCCGGGTGCTCACCATCATTACAGCCATCTTTGTGCCGCTCAGTTTCCTGGCCGGTGTCTACGGAATGAATTTCGAGAACATGCCCGAGCTGAAGTCGCGTACCGGCTATTTCGTGCTCCTGGGCGTCATGGGCGCCATCGCCACGGTGCTGTTGCTCCTGTTTCGAAGAAGGCGCTGGCTGTGACGGTGCGGGCGCGGCGCCACCCTAAGAGGTGAACAGATGAGGTTTGCGAATCCTGTTGCCGACGCGGTGCTGGTTGCCTTGCAGGGCTTGACCGGGCGGGGAGGCGGCGTGTTCTCGGTTCAGTCGGACTGGCGCTCGGTTGAAGCTTTCTGGCAGGCCACGGTTGGCGGGCTGTCCCGGCCCCTGTTCGCCGTCGGCGACGTTGCCATCACGGTCGGCAGTTTGCTGCGAGTGATCGTGATCTTTACCCTCGCCTGGTGGCTGTCACGGCTGGTACAGCTTGGAATGAGCCGGGTGGCGGCCTACCGCCCGAATTTCAACCAGGCCTCGCTCTACACCCTGAACCGGCTGCTGCACTACATCGTGCTCACGCTCGGCTTCATCATCGGCATGGCGTCCATTGGCCTGGATCTGAGCAAATTCGCCTTGTTCGCCAGTGCGCTGGGTGTGGGCGTTGGCTTTGGTCTGCAGAACCTGATCAGCAACTTCGTGGCCGGCCTGGTGCTGCTGTTCGAGAAATCGCTCAAGGTGGGCGATTTCATCGAGCTTGAGTCCGGTATCAGCGGCGAGGTGCGCGAGATCAATTTTCGCAGCACCCTGATCACCACCAACGACAACATCGACATCGTCGTGCCCAATTCGGTGTTCGTGAACGGGCATGTGACCAACTGGACCATGCGCGATGTGATCCGGCGCATCCATGTGCCATTCGGTGTCGCCTATGGCTCGGACAAGGACCTGGTGCGCACGGCCGCCCTGGAAGCCGCTGGCATCGTGCGGCACACGCTCAGCGGCATCGACTCACGCCAGCCCCAGGTCTGGCTCACCGCGTTCGGTGACAGCAGCCTGAACTTCGAGCTCATCGTGTGGCTGACCTCCGAGGCGGTGAAGCGCCCCGGCGCGGTCCAGGCCGACTACTTGTGGGAGATCGAGACCGCACTGGGCAAATACGGTATCGAGATACCGTTCCCGCAACGGGACCTGCACATTCGCAGCTGGTCGGGCAGCGCCCAGCCACCGGTCCCGGTGCGTATCGACCAGCCGACCTGATCCTTCGGGTGTAGCGGCACGCTGACCGGCGTTTCCCGACGGCTCAAACGCCCAGGGCGTCGAACTCGTTGACCAGCAGCGCGACCGGAAAATCCGCAAGCAGTTCGCCAACACCGACCCACCGGTCCTCCCCGCAAGCGGGTCGGCCGCCGGTCAGGGTGTTGTGCCAGTCAGCGCCGACACCGTCGGGTAGCGCAACGCGTGTGTCGCGCCAGTCGATGCGCAGCGCCGCCTCGCCCCGGTCATCTGACAGTTTGCTCAGCAGGCGCGGCACCACCGTTACCACGGCCTTGCCCTCTAGAACGCGGCCAAAGGCGCAAACGTGGTCGGCGAACTTGCCCTCGACCTTAAGTGGCCGGTAGTCGCCGTCGCGAAACACCTGTGGCCATTGCCTGCGCAGACCCAGGCAGCGCCAGATCAGGTACAGCTTGGCGCGCCCGTCCTGCGGCTTCTCAGCCAGCGGCCGCAGGCGTTGCGCCCACCGGGCCGGCTCCACATCCAGCAGCGCCTTGAGGTCGGCCAGATGCCGGCGGCGAAGGTCATAGTCGACCGGGCGGCGGTTGTCTGGATCGACCAGGTGGAACTGCCACAGTTCGCTGCCCTGGTAGATGTCCGGTACCCCTGGCGAGGTCATTTTCAGCAGCGTTTGCGCCAGGCTGTTGAGCAAACCCTGGTGCGTCAGGCGCCGCGCCGCGGTGGCCAACTCGGCCAGGAACGGGTTGGTCTCGCTAGGGGTCAGCAGATCCTGGATGAAGCCGGACAGCGCTACCTCGTAATCGGCGTTGACGTTGATCCAGCTGCTGTGGGTCTTGGCCTCGCGTACGGCTTTTGCCATGTACTGCTCGATACGCGTCCGGTACTCGGCCAGCGCCTCGGCGTCCGGCTCGTGAAGGGGCCAGGTACCAACCAGGGTTTGGTACAGCAGATACTCATCGCTCGGTGAGGGTGCCAGCAGGCCGTCCAGCGGACGTTTCCTGCTGCGATTCAGGCGCCGCCAGCGGTGCACGGTCAGCTTCCAGGCGGCCGGTACTTCGGACAGCACGTTGATGCGTGCGCGCACGTCCTCGGCCCGCTTGCTGTCGTGGGTGGAGGTAGCCAGCATGTTGTGCGGCCAGTGTTTGGCGCGCGTGCGCGTGGCGGCGTGAAAGACGGGCACTGAAATGCCGAAACGTCGTGGATCGCTGCCAACATCATTGAGCGAGATCAGCCGGTGGTAGCGATAGAAGGCCGTGTCTTCCAGGCCCTTGGCCATGACCGGGGCGGTGTACTGCTGGAACTTCATGGCAAAAGCACGTACCTGGTCGCGGTAGCTCGGCCGTTTGTCGGCGCCGATGTCGGTGGTCAGCACGTTGCGCACGAAGTCGTAGATGCCAACGTCGGCCGCCTGACTGCGGCGTTTGGCCACGGCCACCGCCCAGTCGATGTGGCGCCGGTCGTCAGCCGAAACGCGCCCGGCGGTGATATAGGTCCGATACACGGGAAAGCAGGCGGTAACCTCGCTCAGCGCGTTGCGCAGGCCGTTCAGCGTGTAATCGCAGGTGTAGCGGCTGGCCCCGGCGATTCGCGCCAGCTGATTGGCGAGCACGTTCAGCTCGCTGGCCAGGGCCGAGCGCATGATCAGCTTCTTGCACTCGTAGACCAGGTCGTCGAAATCGCCGGCGTGCGGCGCGAAGTCGGCATAGATTCGCGACATGCGCCGTTGCGCCGCGGGATCGACAAACAGGGCGTTGGCGAGATTGGCAAAGCGATAGCCGGTAGCGCCGTGGATCGGCCAGTCGTCCGGCATGCGTTCGTGCTCGGCGAGGATCTTCTCGACCACCAGGTAAAGCGGTAGCTCGCCGCGGTCCTGGCCCGCGGCGAGCGGTGCCAGGCTGCCGGTGCGACGGCTTTGCACGCTTGCCTGCAGGCGCTGGAAATAATCGTGCGGGTCGTTCAGGCCGTCGGGGTGGTCGATGCGCAGGCCGTGCAGGGTGTTATCGGCGATCAGGTCGAGGACCAGGCGGTGGGTGTCGTCGAACACGGCCGGATTCTCCATGCGCAGTGCCGCCAGGTCATTGATGTCGAAGAACCGCCGGTAGTTGATGTCATCGGCGGCGACCCGCCAGTAGGCCACACGCCAGGCCTGTGCCTTGATCAGCTCGTGCAGCTGGTCGCGTCTGGCCTGCTCGCCAGGTCGGCCGTTGAATTCGGCAAGGCTTTGTTCGATGTGCTGCAGGATGGCTGGCATTGCCTCGCACAGCGCCGCCAGCTGCCGCTTGTAAACTTCCTTGTCGCGGTTGCGCTCGGCAACCTGCCGCTCGTGGGTCTCGTGTTGCGGTGGCAGGTGGCCGAAGGCCGTGAGCAGACTTTGCAGTTCGTGCAGGCGCTCGTGGTCGGGACCCAGGGTCGTGGCCAGACGGTCCAGGTGCAGGCCGACAATGCGCGGGTACTCCGCCGGGTCAACCGGCAGGCGATGCTGGTAGTAGTTGACGGAAAATTCGCCGCGGGTGGCGTCGAACGCCAGCGTCAGTTCGCCGCGGCTGAGCACCGCGCCGTAATGATCGCCCAGCAGCGGCAGCAGTACCTTGCCGCGCAGTTCCGGATTCAGCGGCTGCCAGTCGATGTCGAAGTAGTCGGCATACACCGAAGCGGCGCCGTTCTCCAGCACGCTCAGCCACCACTGGTTGTCCGAGCCCATGACCCCCATGTGGTTGGGCACCATGTCCAGGATCTGGCCCATGCCATGCTCCTGCAGGGTGGTGATGAAGCGCTGGAAATCCTCGGCAGTGCCGATTTCCGGGTTGATGGCGTTGTGGTCGACGATGTCGTAACCGTGACTGCTGCCCGGACGGGCGCGCAGGTACGGCGAGGCGTAGCAGTGGCTGATGCCCAGGTCGGCCAGGTAAGGCACCAGCTCGGTAGCCTGCGCCAGGGTGAATTCGTCGTTGAACTGCAGCCGATAGGTGGCGCGCGGGACGGTGGCGGCGGGCGGTGACGACGCGGGCGGGTGGCGCGGCCATAGGCCGCTGCCGCGCTCATTGCGCAGGATGGTGGTGATGGACTGCCAGCGAGCGTCATCGGCCCAGGCGTCCAGCGGCAACGGCAGCTTGCGCCGCCAGTTCGGATGGCCGTTGGTGCTACCCGGCAGGTTGGTCTGCTCGATGACGCCGAAGATGTCCTCCGGTTGCACGACCAGCGCGCACGACGGCGTGCGGGCAAGGTAATGGTGCACGGCGTCACTCAGTGCCGGGGTGATGTCGGGGACCGTCACCGGATCGATGCCGATGTCTGGCGGCAGCAGCTGCTCATGTTGCAGGGCGATCAGCAGCCGGGCACGGTCCAGGGCGCGTTCGGTCACGGCGTTTTCGTGCAGCGTTGGCGTCGGAAACAGGTCAAGCTCGGCCCGGGTGTCCAGGTCGAAGCTCTTCCAGTAGCCGCGCAGGGTTGGCAGGTCATGCGTGCTGACCACGGCCAGAGCCTGGTGCGGGAACTCGCCCGGGGGTTTGAACGAACCGTCGTCGGCGCGTTCGAAAATCAGCGGTCGGTAGCACAGCACGCCGGCCGTGGTCAGCGCGCCGCGCAGACCGTCCGGTACCGTGCCCAGATCCTCGCCGATCACCAGGCATTCATTGCGCTGGCTTTCGAGCGCCAGGATGCCCAGAAGATCCTGGAACGGGTAGCTGACATAGGCGCCGTCCTCGGCACTGCCGCCTGCCGGCACCCAGAACAGGCGCATCAGGCTCATGGCGTGGTCGATGCGCAGCGCGCCGCAGGGACTCATGGTGGCGCGCAGGGTGTCGATGAACGGTGCGTAGGCGCTCTCGCGCAGCCGATGCGGGGCGAACGGCGGCAGACCCCAGTCCTGGCCATGCAGATTGAACTCGTCGGGGGGTGCGCCGGCATAGGCGCCAAGGGCGTATACCTCCTGCTGGACCCAGGTATCGGCGCCGCCCGGATTTACCCCGAGGGCAATATCCTGGTACAGGCCGATGCCCAGGCCGTGGATCCACGAAGCCTGGCCGGCCGCGGCCAGCTGCTCGTGGGCCAGCCACTGCAGGTAGGCGCGAAAATCGACTTCGTCCGAGTGGGCTTCCGCAAACTGGCACACGTCCGATGATTTGGGGTCATGGTAGGCCTGCGGCCACGCCGGCCAGCCCCAGACGCTTTCGTCATCGGCCCGAAAATGGGCCTGTAGCGCCTCGAACAAGGCGTGTCGATGCAGCGCCTCCCCCTGCGCGGCGCGGTACTGGGCAAACGCGCGGGCACGATCGCTGTCGCTCGCCAGGTGGTCGGCGCGAAAATCCCGCCAGCTGAGGCGCAATGCCTCCAGCTTGCAGGCAGTGACGCCTGGGTAATCCACCTGCTCCGCCGCACGCAAGCGGCGCAGACGCGCCTGGAAGCGTGGACTGGCGATCAGCTCGCGCGTTCGCGCGCTGCCGTTGCTGCTGGCCGCCGCCTCGACATCGATGTACAGCAGGTTCAGGAACAGCCGGCTGGACGGGCTGTACGGACTGCAATGCTGCGGTTGGTCGGGAAACAGCGCGTGCAGGGGGTTCAGGCCGACGATGCCGCCGCCGGCCTGCGCGGTCAGGCCAACCAGCGTTTGCAGGTCGCCAAAATCGCCGATGCCCCAGTTGCGCTGCGAACGCAGGCTGTAGAGTTGCACGGCCGGTCCCCAGGCGCGGCGTTCCGCGCGCACCGCTTCGGGCTGGAAGCAGGTGGTGGGGGTGATGATCAAGGTCATCTGGGCTGACGCCTCGTCCTGCTGCTGCGGACATTCCAGCTCGAACCGGTGGTAACCGGTCATGCTCAGTGGCGGTAACTCGAAGCCGTATCGCCGATAGGCGGTGCCGCCGATCTCCCGTTCCGCGACCGGGGTGGCCTGTGCCGGTCGAAACTCGCCGCCTCTTCCCTTGCCCGTTTCGGGGGTCAGGCGCCACTGAAATACCCGCTGCGTCCAGGCGGCCGGGACGGTAATGGTGATCTGAATCGGCGCCTGGCTGAGCGTCACTACCTGTACCGGTGGCAGCAAGCGGCACCAGTCGCGCGTCTCGATCTGCTCAATCAACTCGGCGCTGTCCGCGTCGGGCGCCAGGTGCATGGCGGCGAGCAGCGCGCGGCGCGTGGTATCGGACACAACATGGCTGCGGCCCCACACATCGTGATACACGGGCTGGATGCCGCACAGCTCGGTCAGGCGCGCAAGTGTCGGGTTGTGAGCCATCAGTCGATACCCCGCGCTGACAGGGTCCAGGCCACCGACCAGGGCGGTAGCTGGCCAGCGCCATGCGCGCTGGTCGACAGATTGCGGCTCAGGTAGAGCACCCGTCCGGGCTGCATCGGCAGCTTGACCGGCGCGTCGCCCAGATTGGCCGCAAGTGCCAGCTGGCTGCCGTCTCCCAGCTGCCACTGCACCGTCAAGGCGCGATCGCCGGTTAGCGTGAGTTTGCCGCTGTCGCCCGACATCCCCGCCAGCCGGGGGATGATTTCGGCGTGCCGGATCGCCAGCAGGCGGCGGTACAGGGTCAGCCAGTGATCATGCGGTGGCTGGTCCAGCGCCGACCAGTCGAGCACGCTGGCGGCAAGGGTTGCCGGCGCGTTGGGGTCGGGTATCCGCTCCAGCGCGCCGGGGCTGGAGAAGCGGGTGAAATGCGCGAACTCCCGCCGCCGCCCGTCGGTAACGGCGCGGGCCAGTTCGGGTCCGAAATCACAGAAAAACAGAAACGGCTGCGCCGCGGCGAATTCCTCGCCCATGAACAGCATCGGCGGCTGGGGCGCCAGCAGCAGCAGCGCGGTAGCCGCCTCCAGGGCAACCGGTGGCGCCAGGTGACACAGGCGTTCGCCAAAGGCGCGATTGCCAATCTGATCATGCGTCTGCAAGGAATTGACAAAGGCGGCCGGCGGCAGGTGGCGGCTCGGTTCGCCGCGACTGGCGCCCTGGCGAAACGGCGACGGGTCGCCCTGAAAGGCAAAGCCCTCGCTCAGGCAGCGACCCAGCTGCGCCACCGGGGCGCTGGCAAAGTCCACGTAATAGCCATCCTGCTCGCCGCTGAGCAGCACGTGCAGGGTGTGGTGAATGTCGTCATTCCACTGCGCGGTAGCGTGCCTGGGATGGCCGGCGGGGTCGCGCTCCAGCCGGTGCGCCTGGTTGCTTTCGTTCTCCAGCACCATGTGAATGAGCCGTGTTCTGCCGGGACCGGCCTGCACCGCCGCGCACAAGGTGTCGATGATGTCGGGCTGCGAGTCGTCGCAGATGGCATGCACCGCATCCACGCGCAGGCCGTCGAAGTGGAACTCTTCCAGCCAGTACAGGGCGTTGTGAATGAAAAAATCGCGTACCACCTCGCTGCCCGGCGCGTCGAAGTTGATAGCTGCGCCCCACGGCGTCGTATGGCGCGGGTTGAAAAAATCTGGCGCGTAGGCATGCAGGTAATTGCCATCCGGCCCGAAGTGGTTGTAGACCACGTCCAGCAGCACCATCAGCCCGCGCGCGTGCGCCTCCTGAATCAGCGTTTTCAGATCCTCCGGCCGGCCGTAGGCGGCATCGGGGGCAAACGGCAGCACCCCGTCGTAACCCCAGTTGCGCCGGCCCGGGAAGTCGGCCAGCGGCATCAGCTCGATGGCGGTTACGCCGAGCGAGACCAGGTAATCGAGGCGCTGGCGTACGCCGTCGAAATCCCCGCCGGGACTGAACGCGCCCACGTGCAGTTCGTAGATAACGGCTTGCTCCCACGGTCGGCCGCGCCAGTCGCCGTCACGCCAGTCGAAGGCGGCCGGATCAATGACCTCGCTGGCGCCCTGCACATCGTCCGGATTGAAGCGTGAGGCCGGATCCGGCACCCGTAATGCGCCGTCGATAAGGTATCGGTAGCGGGTACCTGCGCCGATGCCGTCCAGTCGCAGTGTGTGCCAACCCGCGGCGTCGGCGGTGAGGGGAAGCAGGCGCTCGCCGGTTGCCGTTGTCAGTTCGAGCTCCACGCGCCCGGCGCCGGGCGCCCACAGGCGAAACTGCGTCGATGCCCCGTCAACCTGGGCCCCGAAAGGCATGGCATGCCGCCGTTTCATGCCGTCTCCTGTTCCGTCAGCAGAACCAGCGAACGTGCTTCGAGTGGGTAGGGGATATTGCCTGGGTAGGCGCCGTCGGCGACCAGTCCACCGTGATAGTGCGTATCCAGCAGGACTTGCCAGCTGCCACCCGATTTCAGCTCCGGCAACTGAAACGGCAGTGGGTCGTGGTGTGTGTTGAACAGCAGTATGAAGTCGTTGTCGCGGACCGGGCGACCCCGCTGGTCGTGCTCGGTCAGCGAGCGACCGGACAGATACACGCCCAGGCACCGGGCAAAGTCGTGATCCCATTCGTCGTCGGTCATCTCGGTCCCGTCCGGCTTCAGCCAGTGGATGTCCTTGATGTCGGCGCCATGAATGGGCTTGCCCTGAAAGAAATGGCGTCGATGGAACACCGGATGCTCGCGGCGCAGCTGGATGATCCGCTGCACGAAGGCGAGCAGCTCCTGGTCGGCGGCCGACAGGTCCCAGTCGATCCAGCTGATCTCGTTGTCCTGGCAGTAGGCGTTGTTGTTACCGCCCTGGCTGCGACCGAGCTCGTCGCCGGCCACCAGCATGGGTACTCCCTGCGAGAACAGCAGTGTGGCGAGCAGGTTGCGCTTCTGACGCGCGCGCAGGGCGTTGATCTGCGGGTCGTCGGTTGGCCCCTCGACGCCGCAGTTCCAGGACAGGTTGTTGTCGTTGCCATCCTGGTTGTCCTCCAGGTTGGCCTCGTTGTGTTTTTCGTTGTAAGTCACCAGGTCGCTCAGCGTGAAACCGTCATGGGCGGTGATGAAATTGATGCTGGCGTTAGGTGTGCGGCCACTGGACTCGTACAGGTCACTCGAACCGGTAAAGCGTTGCGCGAACTCGCCGATCAGGCCGCCGTCGCCTTTCCAGTAAGCGCGCATGGTGT
>CAZZHF010000032.1:0-14233 GCA_964653545.1 uncultured Gammaproteobacteria bacterium
CCTCGTCGCGTTCTGCCCCCACCAGACCTGCGAGAGGAGACGGCGGTCATGCTGCCACGCGATTACATTGCCCGCTGCGCGGCGCACTACCCGGACAAGATTGCCTATCACGACGGCGACCGGGCGCTGAATTGGCAGCAAGTTCACGCCCGCTCGGACCGGCTCGCCGCGGCCCTGCAGGACCTGGGCCTGAAGAAAGGCGACGTGGCGGCCATCCTCAGCCATGAACACCTGGAGGTCTACGAACACCTCTACGCCTGCTACAAAACCGGCCTGCTGCGCTGCGGCATCAACTGGCGCTACGCCCCGCGCGAGATGCTGCACGTCATTCGCGACAGCAATGCCCGGGTCATCCTGGTACAGGCCAACTGCGTGCCGCTGCTGGCGGACATCCTGGCCGACATCCGCGCCGACGGCCGAGTCCTGATCGGCTACGGCGGCGAGCATGGGCTGGAATACGACTACGAGACGCTGATCAACGCCGCGACCGGCGCGCCGCAATCAACCGACCTGACCGACGATGACCTGATTGCGCTCAGCTACACCTCGGGCACGACGGGGCTACCCAAGGGCGTGATGCTGACCCAGGGTGCGATGCGCGATTCCATGGTGTACACGGTACTGGCCATCGGCCTGCGGTATGAGGACGTGTGGTTTCCGCCCACGGCGTCCGGCTGGATCACCTTCGTGCTCGGCTCGATGAACCTCATGAACGGCATGACCGCGGTGTTGCCCAGCGGCGACTTCGAGACGGTGCGGTTCCTGGAGTTTGTGGGCCGCTACCGGGTGACCTCCACCATCATCGTGCCGCTGATGATGCAGCGCCTGCTGGACGAGTTCGACCGCGGCGATTACGACCTGTCCTCGCTGCGGCTGGTCACCTATGGTTCCTCGCCGGCGCGCCCGGCGCTGATCCGCCGCACGCTCGAAACGTTCGGCTGCGAGATGATGCAACTATATGGCATCACCGAGACCACCGGCGGTTGGGTGAGTTTCCTGCACCACGACGATCACCTGCGCGGCCTGGCCGACCGTCCCGACTTGCTCACCTCCTGCGGCCGCGGTGGCGTGCACATGGAACTGTCCATTCGCGACGACCGTGGCCAGCCGTTGCCGGCGGGCGAGGTCGGCGAGGTATGGATACGCTCCAGCACCAACATGCGCGGTTACCTGAACCTGCCCGAGTTGACGGCGCAGGCGCTGGTGGACGGCTGGCTCAAGACGCACGATCTGGGTCGGCTGGATGCCCAGGGTTACCTGTACCTGACCGACCGCAAGAATTTTCTGATCATCTCCGGTGCCGCCAACGTCTACCCAAGCGTGGTGGAAACCGCGTTGGCCGAGCACCCGGCGGTGCGCGAAGTGGCGGTGGTCGGCGCTGCACACCCGGAATGGGGCGAGGCGGTGGTGGCCACCGTCAGCCTGAAGCAAGGCGCTAGCGCCAGCGCCGCAGAACTACTGGAGTTCTGCCGGCCACGGCTGGCCAAGTACGAACTGCCCAAGCACATCGAAGTCGTCGAGGACTTGCCCAAGGGCCTGACCGGCAAGGTACTCAAAAAAGACATCCAGGGCTGGTACAAGACCGATCCGCGGCGCCTGCCCTGGGATCCGCCGCAGGATTAGTCACTACCGTCGTCGACACCGCCGAGACCAATGTCACGGCCAATGGTCAGGCGACCGCTGGCGTGCCCGCGCGGGCCAGCACAGTACGCCAACTCGGACGTTCTGCCAGCCGTGCCACGTAATCGGTCAACTGCGGTGGCAATTCGAGCTTCATCTCATTGATCGCATACCACATGTGCGGCAGCATCACGATGTCCGCTACTCCGAACTGCCCGCACAGGTAGGCTTGGGACCCGAGCGCATCGCCCACCAGGCGCAAGCCCGCGCTCAAGTCCTGCTTGGCGCGCGTCAGGGCATCCGCGTCCGCCGTTTGCCCAGGGCGCAGCATTACGGTCTGCTCCCGCAGGCGACGGATGCACGGCATGATGGTCACCGGTTGCCAGACCAGCCAGCGCACGGTGCTGGCGCGCTGCGCCGGGTCGCTGGCGAACAGCCGCGCTTCGGGACAGACCTCCGCCAGGTAATACACAATGGCCGATGACTCCCATAGCGCCATGGGTCCGTCCACCAGCGTGGGCACCAGCGCATTCGGGTTCAGGCGCCGATATTCAGGCGTGTGCTGCGCGCCGTGCAGAATATCCACCTGATGCAACGTGTAATCGGCGCCGACCTCCTCCAACGCCATCAAGGCCTTGCGACTGTTTCCGGACATGGGATGCCAGTGGAGTTCCATACTTCGGTCTCCGTTCGTGAGTATCGAGCAAGCGCGACACGTTAACGGGTCAGACCCCGCGGCGGCAATCGCCAGTGGACCAGGCGATCAGTAACTGGCTTACTATGGCCCACTCGCAGGTGGCGGGTGCGCACTGCATGCTGGCGACCCGGTAATGACGAACCAGGCGGTTCAGGAGACAACGACCCATGACCAAGCCGGAAGAACGATTTCATACCAGGATCACGACGCAAATGCCCGACATGGGCACCGCTCCGTTGCCGATCGAGCCATACATCTCGCCTGAATTTTTCGAAAAGGAGCGCGAGAAGATCTTTCGCCGGGCCTGGCTGGAAGTGGCACGCGGGGAGGAACTGCCGAACCCGGGCGACTATGTCGTTCGCGAGATCGAGGTGCTCAAGACCGCGGTGCTGCTGGTACGCGGCGATGATGGCGTGGTGCGCGGGTTCCACAACGTCTGCACGCATCGCGGCATGGCGGTCGCCATCTGCGACAAGGGCCACGCGAAGGGCTTTATCTGCAATTTCCACGGCTGGACCTACGATCTGGAAGGCCGCCTCAAGGGCATGCCCGGCGAGGAATACTTCCCCAACCTGGACCGCGCCGACTACGGTTTGCGGCCGCTGGCCACGGACACCTGGAACGGTTTCGTATTCGTGCACTGGGAACCAGAACCAAAGATGGGGCTGCGCGAGTTCCTGGGCGACATGGCAACGCAGCTGGACGAGTATCCGTTCGCCCGCTTCAACCACATTGCCCGCTACAGCGCGCGGGTCAAGGCCAACTGGAAGACTTTCATCGACGCCTTCCACGAGGCCTATCACGTGATGATGGTGCACCGGCACACGGTGCCGGACGCCTGCGCCGGCCAGGAAAATCCCTACGGCCTGCTCAGTTCCGCCCGCATTTACGGCCCGCATCATTCGGGTTCCGTATGGGTGAACCCGGCCCACACGCCCACGCCATCGGAAACACTGGCCTGGAAGTACGGCATGAGCTTCGCTCCCGGCGACATGGTGAACCTACCCGGCCTGAACCCGGACAACAGCGCCAACTGGTGGTTCGACATCAACGTGTTCTTTCCGAACTTCTTTATCGACGTCGGACCTGGCTGGTATTTCACTTACAACTTCTGGCCGGTATCGGTGGACGAATCCACCTGGGAGATGAACATCTACCAGCTCGACGCCGAAAGCGCCGGCCAGAAATTCGCCCAGGAGCACACCAAGGTGCTGCTGCGCGACATCCTGTATGAAGACCTGAGCACGCTTGAGTTCGCGCAGAAGGCCATGGGCTCGGGTGTGCTCAAGCACCTGCCGCTCAGCGAGATGGAAATCGCTGTCCGGCACCAGCTGCATACCGTGCAGGAATGGGTGAACCGGCCATGAACGACACCTCGTTCGCCTTGCCTGAGGGCTATCGGGACCTGGCCTGGTTGGGGGATTGGGCTTTGCCAACCGAGCGTGGACGCCACAGCAAACGGATCGGTACACCATTACCCGAGATCCAGCGCGTGTATGACGCGCTGCTGCCGCGTATCGAGCCCATGATTGCGTATCTGGACCAGTTTCCGATCAACGACCTGCCACCCGCCGAGGCCAACCTCATGCTGCTGGCCCTGGTATTCGTGGAGGTGTCCCCGTCGGTGGAACTGCTAAACTCGCCGACCGTACCGGATGGTTTCGAGCCGAGCCGGTTCGAGGTACATTTCTAGACAAGTCTGCCGCCCCGTTTCGCGGGCACCCTTTATTTTGAAACCCGATCCGACGAGGAGTGTTTTGCCAATGGCCATCGAAATCGACGTCAAGAAGACAGCCGTGCTGTCCATGGACTTCCAGAACGACATCATCCATCCGGATGCCGCGCTGGCGCAGGCCGCCGGCTTTGCCAAGATGGTGCAGGAAACCGGCATCCTGCCGCGCAGCGCCAAGCTACTGGACGCCGCGCGCCAGGCTGGCATGAAAGTCATCCATATCGTGGTCGAATTCGGCCCGGACGCCGCGCCGATGCCCAAGCGGGGTGCCTTCTTCCGCATGCTGGGTCAGGGTGGCCCGACCCTGGTGCCCGGCACTTGGGGGGCAAAGATTCATGAAGAAGTCGCACCCAAACCGGGTGATGAGGTCGTCAAAAAATCCATGATCAGTGCCTTCGTTGGCTCCAATCTGGACGAGGTCCTCAAGAAACATGGCATCACCGACATCGCCATGATCGGCGTGGCCACCACCTTCGTGGTGGAGGGCACCACCTGGAGCGCAGTCGACAAAGGCTATAACTGCATCGTGATCGAGGACTGTGTGTGCGCCGGCAGCAAGGAAGCGCACGACGCGGCCATCCAGACCTCCCTGACCTATCTGACGGATCTGTGTAAGGCCGACGAGTTCATCGCCGCCATCCAGAAATAAGACCTAACGATCCAATCAAACAACCCCATCGACGCACCCGCGTCGATGGGGTTTTCTTTGGCCCAGGCACACTTAACTGCCGCCTTTCGTCGCCTGGAACAGTTTCCGGAACCGGGCCACGGACATCGGCTGCGTGGTGCGCAGCTCGGGCGCGAACAAGGCCACGCGCAGTTCCTCCAGCAGCCAGCGCAACTCGACCCAGGCCGGCTCCGCGGCATGGGTCACATACGCCTGCCAAAAAGCTTCCCACAGTGGCTGTAGCGCCTGCCGACCACCGCGGTCGGCGCCCGGATCGCGGCGTGCCCGATCCAGGCGCAGCGTGGCCGCTTCCAGAAAACGTGGCAATTCGACCAGCCACGACGGCGGCGTTTCGGCAATGAAGCCGGCGTAGATCAAGTGCCCCAGCTGGTCGCGCAGATCGGCCGCCAGATCAAGCAGCGGCAGGGTCGTGGCGTGACCAAGCTCACGCTCCGTGTCACGCCAGGCACGCAGCGCATCGGTCACAGCACGCGTGAGCGTACCGTCAGCCGGTATCAGACGCGCACGCAAGCGTTCAGCCAAGCCCGCGAATTCTCGGCTATCGCGCGGTGCGCCAAGGTCGTCCCAGACGCTGTCGATAATTGCCCGGTGCAGATCGTGCATCAACTCGGCCGGGCTGCCGAGGCGCCGATAAAGCGCCGCGGTCGCCGCGAGGGTATCCGGTGTTGGCAGTTCACGCGCCAGGGCGCGTACCAGCAAAGCCCGCACGCCGCCGCGGTGTGCCGCGGTGGCGGTGGCCTGATCGTCGAACAGTTGCAGCGCGCAGCTATCACCTGCGTCGACCAGCGCTGGCCAGCGCAACAATTCGACGCCACCCGGGGCCGGCAGGGTCACCTGCCGCGGCAACGCGCCAAAGTCCCAGGCAATGATGCCCTCGCGTTCCAGCCCATGGCGCCGGATAACTGATACGGTCGGCTCGGGCTCGCCTGCGAACCGCTCCCGCAGCTGCGACAGATCGCGTCCCGCGGCCAGTGGCGCGCCGTGCTCGTCCAGGATTTCGAAACGCAGGCGCAGATACGGTTCAATCCGCTCGGACGGGAATGCGTCGCCCGGGCATGGCTGGCCGGTAAGGTCGGACAGTGCTTCCGCAAGGGCCGGCAGCAACGGACCAACGCCAGGATGCAGGCGCAAAAGCGCCTTTGCGGCGAAATCCGGCGCGGGTACGAACTGGCGACGCAGCGGCCCCGGCAGGCTGCGAATCAGGGCCGTACATTTCTCGGACAGCCAGCCTGGGATCAACCAATCGAATACGTCGCCGTCAATCCGGGACAGGATCGCGCGCGGCAGGCGTACGGTAATGCCGTCGTCGTCCTGGCCAGGTTCAAAACGGTAGCGCAGCGGCAGCAACGCGCCGCCGGCGGCAAGCTGGTCCGGATAGGCCTGCGGCGTGACTGCTTCGGTACGCTCCTGTGCCAGGAGCAGTTGATCGGCACGCAGACGCAGCGCATCCGGCACTTGCTTGCGTAGCCAGTGCTCGAAGCGATGTCCATCCCAGACATTGGCCGGCAAACGCTGGTCGTACAACGCAAACTGCGCCTCGTCGTCGATCAGCAAAGGCCGACGGACTTTGGCCTGCAAGGTTTCGAGCGCCTCCAGCAGCAGCCGGTTAGCCTCCAGCGCGGGACAATCGGCACCCGGCGCGCCGTCCATCATGGCTTCGCGGATGAAGATGGCACGCGCATGCGCCGGATCGATTGGGCCGTAGGCAACGCGGCGGCGGCTGACCAGCGTCAGCCCGAACAGCGTCACGCGCTCGAAGGCCACCGGACGGCGGCCGGCCGGGTCCCATTGCGGCTCGCTGTACTCGCGGCGCACAAGGTGCTGGCCAGCGTCCTCGATCCAACGTACATCGATGCGCGCCACGGTGCGTGCGTAGAGCCGGCCGGTATCGATCAGTTCCGCCGCCATCAACCAGCGCGGCGGCTTTCTGGCCAGCACTGAGCCGGGGAAGACCCGCAATGTAGTGCCGTGCGTACCGGCCAGTTCGCGGCCAGATTTGACCCGCCCTGCGCGACTGGCCGGATCCAGACGGCGCGCGATGCGTCCGAGCAGGCCGGCCAGCAGCGCGCGGTGGATTGTGCCGTAGTCGGCATCCAGCCTGGATGCGCGCAGGCCCATGCCATTGGCCAGCGCGGTGAGCTGACCGGTCACGTCGCGCCACTCGCGCAGCCGCAGGTAGGACAGGAAGTGCTCGCGACACCAGGCGCGCAGTTTGGACTGCGAACGCTGCCGTGCCTCCTGTTCGAAGGCTCGGTAAATGGAAAGCAGAGTCAGAAAATCCGAACCGGCATCGGCGAACTGACGGTGCACCTGATCGGCGTGTTGGCGGGCATCGAGCGGCCGTTCGCGCGGGTCCGGCAAGGTCAGTACGGCGGTGATGATCAGCACTTCGCGCAACGCGCCGGTCTGTCCGGCCTCGATCAGCATGCGCCCGAGCGAGGGGTCGAGCGGAAAGCGCGTCAGTTGGCGGCCGATACCCGTCAGCGCACCGCCACTGTCAACTGCGCCCAGCTCGAACAGCTCTTGCTGCGCGGCGTGCAGGTGGCGACGCTGCGGCGGGTCCATGAACGGAAAGTCCGTCGCATCTCCAAGCCGCAGGGCCTGCATGCGAAGTACGACGCTCGCCAGGCTGGCGCGATGAATCTCGGGGTCGGTATAGGGACTGCGGTTCGCGTGGTCGTCATCGGCGTACAGGCGGATACACACGCCGGGCCCAAGCCGACCGCAGCGCCCGGCACGCTGGGTGGCGGCGGCACGCGAGATCTTCTCGATGCCAAGGTGCTGCACGCGGCCGCGGACCGCATAGCGGCTGACACGCGCAAGCCCGCTGTCCACCACGTAGCGAATGCCGGGCACCGTCAGTGAGGTCTCCGCCACGTTGGTGGCCAGCACGATCCGGCGGCGTGTCGACGGCGCGAACACCCGGTCCTGTTCGGCACGCGACAGGCGTGCATACAGCGGCAGCAGTTCCAGCCCGGCCATGCCGTGCAGGCGCATAGCCTCGGCCGCGTCGCGGATTTCCCGCTCGCCAGGCAGAAAGACCAGCACGTCACCCGGAGCGTCACTTTGCAGCTCCCCAACCGCCGCCACGATACCCTCGGCCAGGGTCAGATCCGCCTGATCAGGCTCCAGCGTGACCAGCGGTCGGTAGCGCAGCTCCACCGGATGCCCACGGCCGGAGACTTCAATCACGGGCGCCCCGCCGAAGTGGTCCGCAAAGCGCTGCGGTTCGATGGTGGCGGAGGTGATGATCAGGCGCAGGTCCGGCCGGCGCGACAGCAGGCTGTGCAGGTAGCCGAGCAGAAAATCGATGTTGAGGCTGCGTTCGTGCGCCTCGTCGATGATCAAGGTGTCGTAGGCGAGCAAGTCAGGGTCAGACTGCGTTTGCGCCAGTAACAGGCCATCGGTCATCACCTGAATGGCGGCGCTGTGCGCAACCGTGTCGTCGAAACGCACGCTGTAGCCGACCGCCTTGGGCGCCGCGAGTTCAGCCGCCAACCGGGCCGCCACCGCTCGCGCGGCGATGCGCCGTGGCTGGGTGTGACCGATACGGCCATGCAGGCCACGCCCCAGATGCAGGCACAGCTTGGCAAGCTGAGTCGTCTTGCCAGAGCCCGTCTCGCCGCACACAACCACCACCGGGTGCTGCTGCAACGCGGTGGTAATCGCCGGCAGGTGCGCCGTGATGGGCAAGTCTTGCGGAAACTGAACCGCCGACGGGCGCGCCGCGCGGCGCGCCACAACAGCCGCCTCTGAACGGACAAGCCCTTCGTTGATGGAGTCGATCAGCCGATCCACCGGGCGGGCGGCGAGCTGGCGTTGCCGCAGGCTCGACAACCGCTGCCGCAGCATCGGTCGGTCGACCAGCAAGGCGTCTTCAATGCGCGCGGCGAGCGCCTGCTGGATGCCGAACTGATCGCCGGTGGGCTCGGGACTTAGGGGCGATGGAGTGCTCAAGGGTGTACAGCGTGGCCGCTTCGGCAGCGTACCATAGCGTCCCTGCCCGCCCCCCTGCCGCGCATGAATACGACCCGCCTGTTTGCCCGATGTGTCTTGCTTGCCAGTCTGTGCGCGGGACAGGCCAACGCCGCCCCCGCCAGTTTCGAGCAGGCCGAGGCAGCCTTGTCGAAAGGCGATTTCGCCACCGCTGTCGAGAGCCATACCGTGCTCGCCAACCAGGGCGATAGCCGTTCCCAATACGCGTTGGGACTGCTGTATACGCAAAGCCCGGGCGTGGCGCGGGATGACGCGGCCGGCGCCCGCTGGTTTGCCGCGGCGGCCCGCCAGGGTCATGCGCAGGCCGCCTATAACCTTGGCGTACTTACGGTCAACGGTCGCGGCGCGGCGCGGGACTATGGCGCGGCGCGGATTTTGTTCGAGCAGGCGGCAGAAACCGTCCCCGCCGGTGCCTATAACCTCGGGGTGCTATACGACCAGGGCTTGGGAATTGCCCCGGACCCAGCGGTTGCCTTCGATTGGTACCGCAAAGCCGCCAACGCAGGTCATGCGGGTGCCCAGTACACGCTCGGACAGGCCTATTACGAGGGTATCGGCGTGGCCGCCGACAATACGCAAGCGCAGCGCTGGTTTGCCTCGGCAGCCGCCCAGGGCCATCGCGAGGCGCAGTACAACCTTGGCGTTCTGGCGTATCTGGGGGCGGGCGTTGGCGCCGATTTCAAAGTCGCGGCGCACTGGTATCGCAAAGCCGCGGAGCAAGGCGACGTCTTGGCCGCCTTCAATCTGGGTCGGATGTATCACCAGGGCGAGGGCGTGGAGCGCGACGACCGACAGTCCGTGCACTGGTACCGACAGGCGGCCATCAAGGGCGATGCCTTTGCCCTGAATAACCTCGGCTTCATGATCTACAACGGCCTTGGCGCGCCGGTCGACAAGGTACGCGCGTTTGCGCTGTTCTCGCTTGCTGCCGCCCGAAACAACGCCAATGCCCGGCAGGCGCTCGACCTGCTACGTCCTCAGCTGGGCAATGAGGAGATCATCCGCGCCGAGGCCTTGACGGGTGACTGGGATGAGACCCTGAAGGCTGGCCGCGCGCCGCCGTTTTGATAACGGGAATTGCGCGGCCGCGTCATGCCCGCTGAGTGAGGCCCTTGCCCGTGGCGTCTGGAATCAGGCCGCCTTGCATTCAGCCTGCATGCAGCGATCACGGCCGCTGGTCTTGGCGGCATACAGCGCCGCATCGGCGCGCTCGAACACCGTCTCCAGGGTATCGTCGCCACTGAATGTGCTGACACCACAGGAAATCGTCACCGCCACCCGCTCGCCACGGGCGCGAAATGGCGCGGCCTTGATGGTACGCCGCAGTTTTTCGGCAATATGCAAGGCCGCGTCGCCGTCGGCACCGTTCAGGAGCACCACGAATTCCTCGCCACCGTAGCGGGCTACGAAGTCCGATGAGCGCAGCTGGTCCTGCAGCAGACGCACAACTTCCTTGAGCACCTTGTCGCCCGCGGCGTGGCCAAAGGTGTCGTTAATGCGTTTGAAGTGGTCAATGTCGCACACGATCATCGACAGGGCACTGCCGTCGCTGGCCCAGCGGGCCACTTCCAGCGCCGCGCGACGGTCGTAGGCCAGGCGGTTGAAGGCCCCGGTCAGCGGGTCACGCAGCGCCTCCTCGGTCGTGATGTCAAGCCGGCTGCGCAGGGTCACGGTCTCCGAATTCAGATGTGCCACCTGTTCACTAATCTGACTCAGCTGCTGTTCAAGACGGCGCTGGCGCGAAGCACCGGCGTTGTCTTGCTGGCTCAGATGTTCCTGCAGGTGGTCCAGGTGGTCGCGGATGAAGTCCTTGAGCTGGTCCACGTCGTCCAGATCCGTCGACGCGGTGCGCAGTTTCAGGAACTGTGCCTCGGTCACCTGGCTTGCCTCAAGCGCCTGCGCGCTGCCCTCCCGATTCAAAGCGCTGGCCTCGTTGAGGGCGGTTTCCAGTTGCAGCAATCGGCCGACGGTTTGTTTCAGAAAATCCTGAAGTTCAGCCTGGCGCCGCTCGGTGTGACCACGCGCCTCAACGACTACGTGCACCAGTTGTTCCGCCAGGCGACGCCGAGCAGCCTCATCGGCCGGCTTGCCGAGCGCACGTTCCAGATCAGCGGTGAGAGGTTCGAGTGCCGGCGGCACTACCAGGTGCTTGAGCACATCCCGTATAAGCCGGCCCTCGGCGGTATCGATAGGTGCCTGGGTCTGGCCAGTCCCCTTCTTGGCGGGCGCGGAGGCGTTCTTGGCCGATTGCGTCACCTTCTCCAGCGCCGCCTGAAGGCCCGTGCCGACCTTGTCGCTCAGGGCGATTTGCCGCAGCGCGTCCAGCGGCTCCCGCAGGCCCGGATTGCTACCGCTGGCCAGCAAGCACAACTGCGGCACCGCTTGCCGCAATAAAGTTTCAACCGTGTTACCCGTCGTTGCTGTCATTACCTGTCGCCCTGCTGATGCCATGAACCAAACTCCGCTCGGCCCTTGTATCGCCAGAACAGGGCTGAACTTTAGTCCGTTGGACGGCGAGTTGAGGGTGGTGCGCAAGAAGACATCCACGGTGGGCCAGCACCCTTCGCAGAACATTTTGAAATCACACCGTCAGCACGGAGCGATCATCTTTCAGATCAACCGACAGCCAGTACCTGCCGCACGGTCACCTCGGCGGGCAGCCGGGGCGCGAGATCCACCCGTAGAAACGTGCCCCCCTCACCGAGCACCGGATGTGGGGCGCCGCAATACCACGCGGGCGTGGTGCCGGCCGACACGTCCCGCGCACAGTGGATGTGGCCCAGCGCCAGATAGTCAAAATCGGCACTTTCGATCTCGTGCGCGTGAATGGGCGACGAATTCCGCGCTTCGCCCGACGCCGGTACATGGATGCCGTGCGCCAGGCCCAGGTACCACAGGTTCGGATCAGGGCGCCCCGGTGGGTCGGCCAACGGCCGGTGACCGGGATGGTGATCGACCATGCCGCGGCCCCACACGACCACGCCAAGTTCCCGCAGGGTCACCACCTGCCCGGCCGGATCCAGCAACAGGTGCAGACCGGCGGCCGCGAAATCGTAGCGGTGATAGACGGCATTTTCGGCCAGGCAGTCGTGGTTGCCAGGAATCATCACTACCGGAAACGGCAGCGCCGCCAGGCGTTCGCAGGCCCACTCGACGGTGGCGATACTGGCCCTGTTGTGGTCGAACAGGTCGCCCGCCAATAGCATCAGATCCGGCTGCTCGCTGCAAATGGCGTCCAGCAGGTAGCCAAAAACAGCCCGGTCGCGATCGCGGCGGTCGCGGTTCCAGTCGCCACCGTAATAATCGCTATCGAGGTGAATGTCCGAGCAATGAGCCAGACGCAGAGCACGGTGCATGGCAGGTAAAACGCAGCTGTGGGGCTCTTTAAGATACCACCGGGACTAGACTGCCCGGTCCGCCCCCAGGGAAATGCGGTGCATCACACGCTTATGGCCGTGGTAGTCGTTGATCGGGTTGTGCTGGCTGCAGCGGTTGTCCCACAGCGCCAGTGTGCCCGGCTGCCAGCGCAGGCGGCAGGTGAATTCCGGCCGGCACAGGTGGGCGAACAGGTAGTGCAACAGCGGCGCGCTTTCGTCTTCGGTCATGTTCTGGAAGCGCACGGTATGACCGCCGTTGACGTACAGCAGCTTGCGGCCGGTTTCCGGATGCGTGCGCACCACGGGATGCACAGCGTTGAGCACCGCGTCGGCGGCAAGCTTGGCGCCCCCCTCGGCCAGGCGATCCTCGCGCGTTTTGGTAACGTCCGCCTTGGCCGAGCTGTTGACCGCGCGAAGGCCGTCCAGTGCGCGCCGCAGGCCGTCCGACAGGGACTCGTAGGCCAGGTACATATTGGCGAACAGCGTGTCGCCGCCGACTGGTGGCACCTCCCTCGCAAGCAGCATGGCGCCGATCGGCGGGGTTTCCAGATACGCCGTATCGGAATGCCACAGCCCGCCAAAATTGACCCGTTCCTGAGGCAGCTTGATCACCGGCACGATCAGCGGGTAGCCATCCAGGCCCTTGAGCATCGGGTACTCGACCGGCTCGGCGATGCATCGGGCGAACGCCAGATATTGCTCTGACGTCAGCGGCTGATCGCGAAAGAACAGCACCAGATACTGCAACCAGGCGCGGCGGATTTCGGCGATCACGGCGTCGTTCGGCGGTTGGCGCAGGTCAACGCCAGCGATCTCGGCGCCAAGCGCACCGGCGACCGGGGCCACGCCGATGTGGCGGTATTCCATCTCCCCCTCCGCTCGGGCGCGCCACCACGCCCGAGCGTGGCTTGGCTTAAGCTAACTACAGGTACGGTGGCGGCAGCACGCCACCGTACCGCCTGTCTTACTGCGTGGCTTCGTCGGCGCTCTCCTTGGCGTCCTGCATCGCGTCTTTCGCGCCTTCAATAGCCTTGTCCACCTTCTCGCCCATTTGCTCCGCTGGTCCCTGCTGACCGGCGTCTTCGACGGCGTCCCTGACGTTCTCGACTGCTTGGTCGACTTTCTCGCCGGCCTGCTCCGCCGGCCCTTTCTCGCTGCATCCGGCCAGCGCAAAAAAAGCCAGCGCGGACAGAATGATCAACGGCTTGTTAGTCATGCGAACCCTCCTCAAAGGTAAAGAAAACATCCGGCGTCACCCGCTGGATAACACCGAATCCCCCTGCGTAGCGGGCGTTTGAGCTTAACAGGCCCGGTCCCGGCGGTGGGCGGCGTCGATCACGCCCCGGCGTGGGTCTTGAAGACCAGCCCGTCGCCGGAAACATCGACCTCTATGGCGTCACCATCCGCCAGCTTGCCGGCCAAGATGTCCCGCGCCAAAGCGTTTTCCACATGCTGCTGGATGGCGCGCTTCAGCGGTCTGGCCCCATACACAGGGTCGAATCCGACCCCGGCCAGCCAGTCGAGCGCCGGGTCAGTGAAACCGATGCTCATGTCGCGTTCCACCAGTCGCGCCCGTAGGGCACTGACCTGGATATCCACGATCCGGCGCAGTTGCTCGCGACCCAGGGCATGGAATACCACCGTCTCGTCGATGCGGTTGATGAACTCCGGCCGAAACTCGTGGCGCAGAACATCCATCACCGCCGCCTTGATCCGGTCATAGTCCTGACCAGCCATTTCCTGGATGCGATCCGAGCCGAGGTTCGAGGTCATCACCACGATGGTGTTCCGAAAATCCACCGTACGGCCGTGGCCATCGGTCAGGCGCCCGTCGTCCAGCACTTGCAACAGCACGTTGAACACGTCGCGGTGGGCCTTTTCGATCTCGTCGAGCAGGATCACCGAGTACGGCCGCCGACGCACGCGCTCGGTCAGCTGGCCACCTTCCTCGTAGCCAACATAGCCCGGAGGGGCACCGATCAGGCGCGCCACTGAGTGCTGTTCCATATACTCCGACATGTCGATGCGCACGATGGCCTGTTCGGTATCGAACAGAAATCCGGCCAGCGCCTTGCACAGTTCGGTCTTGCCGACACCGGTCGGCCCCAGAAACAGAAACGAGC
>CAZZHF010000033.1:0-11659 GCA_964653545.1 uncultured Gammaproteobacteria bacterium
ACCAACGTGGTGTTCATGGGCATGGGCGAGCCACTGCTGAACTTCGACAATGTGGTGGCGGCCATCCGCGTTCTGCTCGACGATCTGGCCTATGGACTGTCCTGGCGTCGCGTGACGGTCAGCACGGCCGGCGTGGTGCCCGTGATCGATCGCCTGCGCGAGGAATGTCCGGTGGCGCTGGCAGTGTCCCTGCATGCCCCGGACGATGCGCTGCGCGACGAACTGGTACCACTGAACCGTCGCTATCCGATCGGCGAGCTGCTCGAAGCCTGCCAGCGTTACGTGGCCGGTAACGAGCGGCGGCGTGTAACCTTCGAGTACACGCTGCTTGCCGGTGTCAACGACCACCCGACGCAGGCCAGGGCGCTGGGCAAACTGCTGGCCCGCCTGCAGGCCAAGGTCAATCTGATTCCTTACAACCCGGTACCAGGCCTCCCTTATTCCACCTCATCAGCCGAGGCGGTCACGGTGTTTCGCGATGAACTCCAGCGCCGCGGTCTGGTGGCTACCGTGCGCAAGACTCGCGGCGAAGGCATCGACGGCGCTTGCGGACAACTAGCCGGCAAGGTACTGCCCCGCCAGCGGCGCATCGCGACAAACAGCGTGCCCGCCTGAGCCATGCGCAATCCACTCCTGAGCTGTCTCGTTGTTGTACTGCTCGGCGGCTGTGCCAGCCGAGGGGCCGGACTGCCCCCCCACGATGCCTCCGGCGGCGAGCTCGCGATCAACGTCGAGGCCTGTTCCCAGGTCGGCGATCAACCCCGAGATAAGCCCAGCAAGAAACAACGCCTAGCGGAACTGCACATGGCGCTGGGCGCCGGTTATCTGCAGGAGGGCGCGCTCGAAATCGCGCTCACCGAACTCGAGGAAAGCCTGGCGCTGAACCCGCGCAGCGCCCCGGCCCACGCCACAATGGCCTTGCTGCAACTGCGCTTGAACAAGCCGCAAATCGCCGAGCGGCACTACCGTAAGGCACTTGCCCTCGATCCGAGCGACCCCGAAATCCACAATAACTATGGCGTCTATCTGTGTGGTCAGGACCGCTGGCAAGCGGCCGATGCGCACTTTCGCTGCGCCATTGCCAATCCGTTGTACCGGACGCCGGCCCTGGCCTACAGCAACGCAGCCGAGTGCAGCATGCAGGGCGGCGACACCGGTCGCGCCGAGATAGACCTGCGCACCGCGGCGCAGATCGACCCGAGCTTTCCGACACCTAGCCTGATGCTGGCCAGGCTCAATCTGGACCAGGGCAACGCAGCCGTGGCGCGGGCGCATTTGATGCGTTACATGCGCCATGCCGGACAAACCCCGGCCGGCCTTGATCTCGGCATCAAGATCGAAACGAGCCTCGGCGATCTTGACCGGGCAGCGAGCTATCGCATGCTGCTCAAGAACCGCTTTCCAGACTCGCGCGAAGCGCAAGAGTTGCATTGACTTCCGCGGCGGACGATCCAGCAACGCAGCCATCGCCACCACCGCCCCCGTCAACCGGTGAGCGCCTTCAGGCCGCGCGCCAGGCACGCGGCTGGTCGGTACAAGAAGTTGCCGGACGGCTACGTTTGCGCGCCGCGCTGGTCGAAGCGCTGGAGCGTAACGACCATGCCTTGTTCGGCGCCACCACCTATGCCCGAGGCCAGACACGCAATTACGCCCGCCTGCTGGGCCTGGACGCGCAGCTCCTGCTCCAGGGCGTCCCGCCCGCGGCAAGCGATGGCCAGAACAGGCACCTGAGCAGGGCGCCCGAGCTGCATCCGGTGCGACCCTGGCTGGTACGCCTGGGCGGGCTTGCGATTCTTGGCACCCTGGTGGTGCTGGGCGTGCTCTGGGGTGGCGCCGGGCGCGACCCATCGGCATTGCCGCCCAGGCCCGAACCCGCTCGTGCACCGGATACACCACCCAGCATGCCGGGTCCAGCGCCAGCTCCAGCCCCGACGCGATCCGTTGCCACACACGCGGACGCCGCAGAATTGACCCGGCCTGACACCACCCGCGAAGTCGCGCCCACGGGCACTGCACCGACAGCGAGCGAATCACCACCCGTTGCCCCCGCCGAGGCAAGCCTTGCCAATGATGCCCAGGGCAACCCGACATCCTCGGTGGTACTGCGCGCGCGTGCCATCAGCTGGGTCGAGGTCACCGACCGCACCGGCCGACGCCTGGTGTACGAACTGATCAAACCTGGCAGCGAGCGCGTGGTCCGCGGCGAGCCGCCGCTGCGATTATTGCTCGGCAACGCACCGGCAGTGCAGGTTCTCTACAATGACGCCCCGGTATCGCTACCTGCCGGCCGGCAGGTGGTGAGCCTGACCTTAGGCGAGGCTACTGGGCCAGCCGGTCAGGCGCCCCAGAATCCGCCGTCTGTAGCCAATCCCTGACCTTATCCATGGCTTCCAAGCTCCAGGCCGTGCGCGGCATGAACGATTTGCTGCCTGCCACCACGCCGGCCTGGCGGCATGCAGAGCAGCGCTTGCAGGCGGTGCTGGAACGGCACGGCTATCAGGAAATCCGCCTGCCCCTGGTGGAACCCACGGAACTGTTCGCGCGCACCATCGGCGAGGTCACCGACATTGTCGAGAAGGAGATGTACACCTTCCTGGACCGCAATGGAGACAGCCTGACCTTGCGCCCGGAGGGCACCGCCGGCGTGGTGCGCGCCGGCATCGAACACGGCCTGTTTCAGGGTCAGCTGCTGCGCCCGTGGTACCAGGGCCCGATGTTCCGCCACGAACGCCCGCAGCGCGGCCGCTACCGGCAATTCCACCAGATTGGCGCCGAGTGTTTTGGCAGCGCTGAACCCGAACTCGATGCCGGGTTGATCGCCATGACCGCCCAGTGCTGGCACGAGCTTGGCCTGCCGTCACTACGCCTCGAAATCAACTCGCTGGGCTCGCGAGAGGCACGTGGCGCTTACCGCGATCGCCTGCAGGAATATTTCCGCGGCAACCGCGCGGCCCTGGACGAAGACAGCCTGCGCCGGCTCGAATCCAATCCGCTGCGCATCCTCGACAGCAAGAACCCGGACCTGGCGGCGCTGATCGCCGCCGCGCCCAGCCTGCCGGAACACCTGGACGACGACTCGCGCGCGCATTTCGGGCGCCTGTGTGCGCTGCTCGACCAGCTTGGCGTGGCCTATACGATCAACCCGCGCCTGGTGCGGGGTCTCGACTATTACGGTCGAACCGTATTCGAGTGGGTCAGCGACGCCCTGGGCGCCAAGGGTACGGTGTGCGCCGGTGGCCGCTACGACACTCTGGTCGAACAGCTGGGCGGGCGCCCGACGCCGGCCATCGGTTTTGCCCTTGGCCTTGAACGATTGCTGGACCTGATGGCGGTCAATGGCCTTGAACCGCCCGCGCCGCGCGGCGTCTGGTACCTGGCGTCCACGCCGGGTGCCTGCCGTGCACAGGCTCTGGTGTTGGCCCAGCAGCTGCGTGCCCAGCCGAATGCGCCGACCGTTTTGATGGACCACGCCGGGGGTAATTTCGGTAAGCAATTGCAGCGCGCTGACAAAGCCGGTGCCGAAATGGCACTGATCCTTGGCGAGGATGAACTTGCTGCCGGCACGGTCACGGTACGCTTGTTACGCGCCACCCAGGCCACCCAGGAAACCGTACCGATCAACGACCTTCAGGCCACGATTGCCCGGCTTACCGCCGCTCAGGAATCATTTGCAGTATGAGCACAACCGACGCTGACCAAATCGAACAACTGCGCCGCCTGTGGGACCAATACGGCCGGGTGCTGACGACGCTGGGTCTGGCCGCTCTCATTGGCGTGTTCGGCAGTTTCTCTTACCGGGGCTATCTCGAACGCCAAGCCCTGGGCGCGGCAAATCTGTATCAAGCGTTTCAGCAACCGCCAACCGGACAAACCGCCGACGACCTGGCCAAGCAGTTACGGGACGAATACCCGCGCAGCAGTTATGCCAGTTTCGTGGCGTTGCTGCAGGCCAAGCAGGCGGTGGAAGCTGACAAACCCGATCAGGCCGAACGGCACCTGCGCTGGGTGGTCGACCATGGCGGCCAGGTCGCTGACCGCAGCGTCGCTCGCCTGCGCCTGGCGCGGCTCCTGATCGATCAGGGCAAGCCCGACGAGGCGCTGCAGACCCTCAGCCGGGACATATCGGCTGACTCGGCGGCGCTCGCCGAACTCAAGGGCGATATCGCCAACGCCAACGACAGGCCCGACGAGGCTCGCAGCGCTTACAACGAAGCACTGAGCCGCCTGCCTGCTGATTCGGGCCAGGCAGCGCTGGTCAAACTCAAGCTCGACGCCCTGGGGCACCCCTGATGAAACTGATGCAATTGACGCTGATCGGGGCGCTCGGCCTCGGGTTGAGTGGCTGCGGCACGCTGTCCAACCTCGGCCAAGGCGCCGTGCGCGGCGTGACCGAAGCCAGCGAGTCGATTGCCGGCCGGCTCACTACAAGTGGTGCGCCCGACGTGGAAACCGAACTGGTCGAACTGCCAAACGGCGTTCCGATCGACATCGTGGCAAAGCTGCGCGTCACCGACGGCACTCCCAGAAGCTACCCCAAACCGCTGCCGGCCTTTGACGGACACCAGGTATTCACGCTGAGCGAGTCGCGGCGGGAAGTGTTTGCTCACCGCCTGACCGACGGCAAACGCCTGTGGAAAACCGACCTCAACACACCGGTCAGCGGCGGCGTCGGCGCCGGTGATGGCATGGTGCTGGTGGGCACTGGCAGCGGCGAGGTTATCGCCCTGGCGGCCGCGGGCGGCGAGGAGCGCTGGCGCAGCCAGGTCGACAGCGAAGTGCTGGCTCCACCTACGGCTCGCAGCGGCGTGGTGGTGGTCGCCACTGGCGACGGCCACCTGTTCGGACTTGATATCGCTGACGGCGCCCGGCGCTGGAGCGTCGAACGCGACGTGCCGACACTGTCACTGCGCGGCGGCAGCGCGCCGCTCACTACGGACGGCAAAGCCATTCACGGCTTTGCCGATGGTCACCTTATGAGCGTGGATCTGCTCACCGGCCGCGAAGCTTGGGATACACCCATCGTCCAGCCGCGCGGGCGCACCGAACTTGAGCGCATGGTCGATGCTGATTGCCAGCCGGTCATTGAAGGCGGGGCCATATTCGCGGCGACCTTTCAGGGCCGTATCAGCAGCATCGACCTGTCCAGTGGCAGTGCCACCTGGGCACGGGAGTTTTCCTGCAGCAGTGCCCTTGCCGCCGATTGGTCCAATGTCTACGCCAGCGACACCAACGACAAAGTGGCTGCTTTTGACCTGAGCAGTGGTGTCGTCTACTGGGAGCAGGAAGCGCTCAAGGGCCGGCACCTGACGGGGCCGGCGGTGCTCGGTGATTACATAGCGGTGGGCGATATCGAGGGCTATGTTCATCTGTTGAAAGCGACCGACGGCAGTCTGGCCGGGCGTGCCCGCCCTACCAAGGACGCCTTTCTGTTGGCGCCTTACGTGCGCGGTGGCGTGGTTTATTTCCTTTCCGAGGGCGGACACCTGTTCGGCCTGCGCGCGGGCCGATAGCACTAACCAATGGTTCCAATCATCGCCCTGCTGGGGCGCCCGAATGTCGGTAAATCGACCCTTTTCAACCGCCTTACACGCAGCCGTGATGCGCTGGTAGCCGATTTTCCTGGCGTTACCCGCGATCGCCTGGTGGGTACTGGCCGCCTGGGAGAGCGGCCCTTCTGGGTTGTCGACACCGGCGGCCTGTTGGGCGAGGATCCGGATCTGTCGGACCAGGTCGGCGCCCAGGCGCTCGCCGCGGCGGCCGAGGCTGACGCGGTGCTACTGGTGGTGGATGCCCGCGCCGGACCGAGCGCCGACGACCGACGTATTGCGGAAACCCTGCGCGCGCTGGGCCGCCCGCTGCTGGTAGCGATCAATAAGGCCGAGCATCTCGACCCGAACCTCGTAACGGCTGATTTCTACGACCTTGGCCTGGGCACCCCATGGCCGATCTCGGCCGTTCACGGACACGGCGTCGAAGCACTCCTAGAGTTGCTGCTGGCCGGTTTCCCATCGGAGCCGGAAGCGGATCCCGAGGCGCAAATCGATCCACGGCCGGTGTTCGCCGTCATTGGCCGACCCAACGCCGGCAAGTCCACCCTGATCAACCGTTTGCTCGGCGAGGAACGACTGATCGAGAGCCCGTTGCCGGGCACCACCCGCGACTGCGTGCAGGTGCCATTGCAAATCAACGGCGTCGACTGCCTGATGCTGGACACCGCCGGCATGCGGCGGCGCTCGCAAGTGCACGAAGTCATCGAGAAATTCAGCGTCATCAAGACCTTGCAGGCGATCGACCAGGCCCAGGTCGTGATACTGATGGTGGATGGAGAGAACGGCGTCGGCGAGCAGGACGCCCATATTGCCGGCCAGGTGTTGCACCGCGGTCGCGGCCTGGTTATCGCCGCAAACAAAGCCGACACGCTGGACGCGGCAGCGCGCAAGGCGCTGCGGATGGAGCTGAACCGCAAGCTGCCGTTTGTCGATTTCGCGCCGATCGAGTTCATCAGTGCCCGCAATGGCCGTGGCGTCAAAGGCCTGATGAAAACCGCCTTCGTGGTCCACAAAAGCACGCTGGCACGGTTCCCGACACCCGAGTTGACGCGGCTGCTGGAAACCATCGTCACTCGCAACCCGCCACCGATGAGCGCCGGGCGCCGGGCCAAACTGCGTTACGCCCACCAGGGCGGCCACAACCCACCCACCGTGGTTATCCACGGCACCCAGGTGGCGAGTCTCAAAGCCAACTACATGCGCTATCTGGAAAACAGCTTTCGCGACGCGCTGCACCTGGTGGGCACGCCGGTGCGCATCGTCACCAAGCAGGGCGAGAATCCGTACGCCGGGCGTGTCAATACGCTCACGCCGAGCCAGCTGGAACACCGCCACCGCGCCCGCCGTCGCGGGCGCAAGCTGTTCGGCGCCTGAACCGCCGACAATTTACTCGGGCGCGGGTCCGTACAACGCGGCCGCCGCGCGCAGCCGCGCAGCCACCTCGGCCCGCAGCGCGGGTGGCTCCAGCACCTCCACCTCAGCGCCATAGCGCATTACATCCAGCAGCAGCTCGCGCGGGTCGCCGTACGGCACGAAAAGTTCGTAACTGCCATCCTCCAGCCAGCGACCGAACTGCGCCGGATGCCACTGCTCGGCCGCCACCCAGCGCGCGCGGCTGGGGGCAAAACGCAGCAGCGCCCGTTGCGGCGCCGAGCCGGCGAAAATGCCGTAGGCGGCGCCAAAATGCGCGTCCAGTTCGGCGTCCGGCAACGCTGTGGCGGGTTCGTCCAGCGGCTGCGCCGCCTGCACTGCATCGATCGCAAAGCTGCGCAGCGCCTCGCGTCGGTGACACCAGCCGTCCAGGTACCAGTTGTCGCGATAACGCACCAGCCGCTGCGGGCTGACCTGTCGCTCGCTGACCTGCCCGCTGCCGCGGGCCAGATAGCGGATGTCGAGCCGCTGCCCGGACAGGGTCGCCGCAACCACCTGCCGGAATACCTGCGGATCGTAAGCGCGGCCGGCCATCGGCAGGATGCGGACCACCTGGGCCGTGCGCTGCGGCGACACCCCACCGCGCGCCAGCAGGGTCATGATGCGCCCACGCAAGGCGGCGATCTGCTCAGGCAACAACCCTTGCGCCAGGCCGGCGAGCAGGTTCTGCACCAGCAGCAAAGCCTGTAATTCGGCCGCCGAGAACCACAAACCCGGCAGTTGCACGCGCGGCTGCATCTGCCCGTCGTAGCGATAGCCGTTGGCTGCCGTGTCATACACCAGCGGCGCGCCGAGCAGATTGCGCAGCTCGGCGATGGCGCGCATCAAGGTGGCTCGCGAACACCCCAGCTCGGCCTGCAAGGAGGCAGCCGAGTGCGCCTCCCGGCTGGTCGAGAGCAAGGCATTCAGGCGATAGGTCCGATCGAAACGATCCATGCTGTCAAATTCTACACAAGCGCTGGTCGCGCCGACTTGCGCCGCCTGCTCGCGGCGTGCCACGCTTGCCGCGGTTCGATACATGCCACCGGAGGAGTTTTTTCATGCTCAAGCTATATGGCCAGTACATGTCGCGCGCCCAGCGCTGTCTGTGGACCCTGGAGGAACTGGGCGTGCCCTACGAGCACGTCAAGACCAACCAGGGTGCCGGCGAGTCGCGCACGCCCGAGTTCCTCAAGATAAACCCTAACGGCCACGTGCCGGCGCTTCAGGATGGCGATTTCATCCTCTGGGAGTCGATGGCAATCGCCATGTACCTGGCCAGGAAATACGGCCAGGGCAGCCTGTGGCCGAGCAGCGTGGAGGACGAAGGCTACGTCTTGCAGTGGGCGCTGTGGGCGTCGCTGGAGATGGAGATCTTCGTGGTCAACTACCTGCGTCACGCCATGGTCTATCCACCGGAAAAGCGCCGCCCGGAACTGGTCAAGGAAGCCATCGATTTCCTGCCGACGCCGCTGCGCGTTCTCAACGACAGCCTGGCTGGCAAGGATTACCTGGTCGGCAACCGCTTCAGCGTAGCCGACATCAACGTCTCCACCGTGCTGTTGCTGGCCGATATCTACAAGCAGCTGGGTGTCGATCAATATCCCAACATCATGGCCTGGCTGAACCGCGTTTCGGCACGGCCGGCCTGGCAAAAGCTGCCGTCCCTGAAGTAAGTCTGCGCCCCGGTGCCGCCCCCTGTTGCGGCACCGGGCTTTCCTCGAATGAAAAAAATTGACCCCAGTCATGGGGCTTTCAACTGCAACGGCCTAGCCTCGGCCTTCTCTGTAGACGGCAGTTCCGTCCATTCACGAGGAGACGCACCATGGCTGAAAAAACCACTCAGGTAGAGGTCAGGAAATCCAGCCCGGCGATGGGTATCGGCCACCCGCTGGCGGCGCTGCGCGATCGCTGGGATCACGTGTTTGACGATTTCTTTGCCGATTTTCCACGCTGGCCATCATTGCGCCGGCCGCTGGACATCGAGCCGCTGCGCCTTATCACCGGCAGCGAGCTAATGCCGGCGATGGACGTTACCGAGCAGGACGACGGTTACCAGATCAGCGCCGAACTGCCCGGCATGGACGACAAGGACATCGGTGTAGAAGTGCAGGACGACCTGCTGACCGTTCGCGGTGAAAAGCGGGCCGAGCAGGAAAAAAAGGATAAGGGCTACCACCTGACCGAACGCAGTTACGGCAGCTTTACGCGCAGCTTTCGGCTACCGTCGGACGCCGACGCCGGCAAGGCCAGCGCCAACTTCAGCAAGGGCGTGCTCAAGATCAGCGTGCCCAAAAGCACCGAGGCACGAAAGAAGGTGAAAAAAATCGACGTCAAGGCGTCCTGAACGGCGTGGCTGCGGGCCCGGTGGCCGGCGAGAAAGCCGCCACAGGCTCGCAGCCGTCCGCCCGTTGGCGGCGCATGCTGGAGGCGCTGGCTGACGCACTGGCGCGCGAGGTCGGCCCGGTCAGCGTCATCGAAACCCATATTTCCGCCGTACTGCTCACCACCGGGCGCGCCTACAAGCTCAAAAAGCCGGTCAAGCTGGGCTTCCTGGACTTCACCCGGCTGAGCCGGCGCCGGCATTTCTGCCGGGAAGAATTACGCCTGAACCGCCGTCTGGCACCGGATATCTACCTCGCCGTGCGACCGGTCACCGGCAGCGTCAACGCCCCGCGCCTGGGTGGCAGCGGTCGAACCATCGACTACGCGGTCGAAATGCGCCGTTTCCCGCAGAAGGCGCTATTCGACCGCCTGCTCGCGCACGGGGCTCTGGAAAGCACACACCTCGACGCACTTGCCGACTGCATCGTTGATTTTCATCAGCGCCTGCCACCGGCCGCGGATGACTCGCCTTACGGCCGACCTGGTGACATCGCGCGGGCGGCGCGCGACAACTTCACCGCCCTGCGCGCCGGTGCCGGGCCGCGCACCCGCGCGCGGCTGGATCGGCTTGCTGCATGGAGCGAGGCCGAGTTCCGACGGCGCCGTACGCTGCTGGTGCGCCGCCGCATTGACGGCCGGGTACGCGAAGGCCATGGCGACCTGCACCTGGGCAACATCGTGTGGCTGGACGACCGGCCGGTGCCGTTCGACGGCATCGAATTCGCCCCTGCCCTGCGCTGGCAGGACGTGCACAGCGAGCTGGCGTTTCTGACCATGGATCTGGCCCGCCGGGGCCGGCCCGACCTCGCCCGCCGGGTTCGTGACCGTTACCTGCAAGGCAGCGGCGACTACGGTGGCGTGCCGCTGATCCATTACTTCGAGGTCTACCGCGCCCTGGTGCGTGCCAAGGTGGCGCGCCTGCGCGCGGCCGGCGCCGCCGCGCCCGGCGCCCGCTTTGCCGCGCTGCGCGAATCTGTGAGCTGCCTGCATTTTGCCGAGTTCACCGGCCGCCCGCGCCGTCCGTGGCTGGCGATCACGCACGGCCTGGCCGGTTCCGGCAAAAGCCACTACGCCGACTGGCTGGTCGAACGCTTGACGCTGATCCGCCTGCGCTCCGATGTCGAGCGCAAACGCCTGCTGGGACTTGGCGCCCATGCCCACACGCGTTCCGCGATAAACCAGGGCGCCTACCAGCGCGCCGTTACTGCGGCCACCTACCGCCGCCTGGCATCGTTGGCGCGGCCAATACTCGCCGCCGGCTGGCCAGTGCTGGTGGACGCGAGCTTTCTGGCCGCTGGCGAACGCCAGCGCTTCGCCCAACTGGCGGCGAACCTGGGAGTGCCGTTTCACATTCTGGACTGCACGGCCCCTGCGGACACGCTTCGCCAGCGGGTACGGCGCCGCGCCGCGCAAGGCAGCGACGCCTCGGAGGCGACGCTCGCCGTGCTTGAGGCGCAGCTGGCGCGGTATCGACCACTAACCCCTGACGAACAGGTGCGGGTCATCACCGTCGACAGCACCCGGCCATATGCCCTGCCCGCTGCTTTGAACCACCACTTGAGGTGCGAGACCGGATACGGGGTACACGCTGAACATCCGTAGTGCAGGTGGCCGTCAGGAATTTGCTCAGGCCCAAGGACCGGACGCCCCGTTCACGCCCCCGTGACGTCCGAAAGGTCGCTAGAGCCGCCCTCACGCCCAGCATCACCGGCGCAGGCCGGCGCTTAATCCCGCTGCCAGTGCACGCGCAGCGTGGCCTCGTCCTCGACGTAGCGGTAATCGAGCTCGCCGCGGTAGGCGTGGTGCAAAGCCTCACCCAGGCCGCGGGCCAGGTGCGCATCGCTGGTGGTGATGAGCAGACCGCCGCCTTCAGCGCCTTCGGTCGCCATGATGCGCTGCAGCGGGTGCTCGCTTTTTTCCCGCGCCTCGTGGTTATGGATGAGGCTTAGCACCTCGTCCAGATGCCCCTCCAGAAAGTCACCGGCCACCGTCAGATAACCGGCCGGCACCCGGTCACGCACCCGCTCGCAGGCCGGGCACAGCACCTCCTGCGCGCCGGGTGGCCGTGACAGCCACTGCCAGCGGCCCTTGTGCCAGACCACGCCGCACTCGCGACAGGCGCTGGGCTCGGACAATTTCTGCCGCGCGACGTAGGGGTCGTGAATCTGCTGCATGCCGGGCCGGTCGTGCCGGCCATGGTGCGGGGCGTCAGGCGTTTTGTGGGATCCGGTCATGGCAGGCTCCGCAAGTTAATGACGGGCGCCGCACGGCGTCCGGTCGCCACCTTAGCCGCGCCACGCGCAGGCGGCGTTGAC
>CAZZHF010000033.1:11669-14143 GCA_964653545.1 uncultured Gammaproteobacteria bacterium
TGACCAGACTCAACCCGGCTTCTGGCGCCGCGCGGTCCAGGGCGGCCCGCCATCAAACATTCGCATGTCCCAAGGCGGCATAACGCGCGGCACCCAGCAGACCGATGCGCGGCTCGGTAATTGCATAAATCGGCACCTGCCTCACTACCGCTGCCATGCGGCCCTTGTCGCGCACGGCACCCAGGAACACGCTGTCGCCAAACAGCGACAGATTCTTTTGCACCACGCCGCCGGCCAGGTACAGCCCTCCGAACGGCAGACAGGTCAGGGTCAGATTGCCGATAGCGGCGCCACATACGGTGGCGAACAGGGTCATGGCCTCGTGGGCCAGTGCATCCCCGGCCACAGCGCGGGCAGCAACGGTGTCCGGACTGACCGCGTCGCCACCGAGGAATTGGTAGTGCAGCGCCAGACCCGATCCGGACACCAATCGCTCGCACGACACGCGCCCCCCGCCCAGACGCTGGCGCACGAACTCCCGCAGCTGCACCTGGCGGGCGTCCTGAGGGGCAAAATCCACATGACCGGCTTCGCTAGGAAACACACGCCCAGACCCCGCTGCTGGCGCAACCAGGGCCATGCCAAGCCCGGTACCGATACCCAGGACCGCACGCAGGCTACCGGCCTGCACCAGGCCGGCCTGCAGCTCGACCAGGTCGCTGGGTGCGAGCAGGTCCAGACCGTAGCCAACAGCGGCGAGGTCGTTGATCAGGTGTAGCCGCCCGATGCCAAGCGTTCGCGCCAGCCGCCGACTGTCTAGCTGCCAGGGCAAATTGGTGATGCGCGCCTGGGTGCCGCCACCCGGCGCCGGCTGCACGGGTCCGGCCACCGCGAGGCAGGTGGCAACCGGTGCGCGCGCGCCGGCCAGAAACTCGCGCACCATGTCGGCCAGGTCGGCATAGGCGGCGCTATCGAAGCGTTTCTCGGCCAGTACCTGCGGTTGGCCGTCACGCCAGCGAGCGCGCAACAGCAAGGTTTTGGTGCCGCCGATATCGCCGGCCAGCAGTTCCATGGACATTTACCCCGATCAAGCCTGGTCCGACCAGTTTGCCACCCGTGGCAAACATCGCACGTCGATCAGCGGTCGAAAACGCCCTGTTCGATCAGCTCGTACCAGGCCAGCAGATCCTGGTTTCCGTGGCCCTTGGCCACCGCCTGCGCGTACAGGCTTTGTATCAAACTACCGACGGGCAGCGTGACGCCCGCCCGCTCGGCCAGCTCGCGCACCAGGGTGATGTCCTTGCAGATCATGGTCAGGCCGTCGGTGCTGTGGTCGAACGGCACGCGGCCATCGAACTTGGGCTTGACCAGCACGTCCATGACGCGCGTCGGGGCCAGGCAGGTGTCCATCACCTCGAGCAGGCGCTGCGGCTCGATGCCGACCGCCCGGCCCAGCGCCACCGACTCCATGACCCCGGACAGCGTCGAGACCAGGATCAGGTTCTGGCACAGCTTGGCGGTCTGACCGCTGCCGGCCGGCCCCAGGTGAAAGATGTGCCCACCCATCAGCGCCAGCAGCGGGTGCACACGCTCGAACAGCGCCGCATCGCCACCGACCATGATGCTCATGGTGGCTGCCTGGGCGCCGGCCCCGGCGCCACTGAGCGGGGCATCCAGAAAGCCGATGCCGCGCTTTGCCGCGTCCTGCTCCAGCTCAATGGCCAGCTGCGGGCTGATGGTGCTGCAATCGACGATGGCGCCGCCCGGCTGCATCGTGCCCAGCAGCGCATCCACCGTGGCGCGGACGATTTTCTGACTTGGCAGGCAGGTGAACACGATCTGCGCGCCCTGCCCCACCGCCGCGGCCAGCGCGGGCGCCGCCGGGTCGTAGCCCAGCACCCGATGCCCGGCGCGCGCCAGGTGGCCGGACATGGGCAGGCCCATGGTGCCCAGCCCGATGAAACCGAGCACCGGGGGCACGGCCTCAGCCCTTTTTGCCGGCCTTGGCCGGCTTGGCCTTGGCGGCTGGAGCGGCCTTGCCGGCCTTGGCCTTGACGGATTTTGCTTTGCCGGCAGCGCCGCCCTTGGCAGCCGCCGCCTGGCGCGCAGCAGCGCTCTCGGCCAGAGCCTCCTTCATCGCGAAGTAGGCATTGGCGGCGGCCGGAAAACCGGCATAGACACCTACATGGCCGATGATCTCGACGATTTCCTGCTGCGACAGACCCACCTTCAGGCCGCTGCGGATGTGTACCTTCAGCTGCGGCAGGGCGTTGCCCATGGCCGCCAGGGCGGCGATGGTGGTGATTTCCCGGTCGCGCAGGGCCAGCTGCTTGGTGCGCGCGTAGGTGTCGCCGAAGGCGTAGGCGACGGTCGCCCGGGCGTAGTCGGGCGCCAGTTCGTTCAGCACGCTGACCACCGCATCGGCGGCGTCCTTGTCCTCGATGGCTTGCAGCATTTCGAGCGCCTTTTTCATTCGCGGATCGACGGGCTTGGCCATGGCATACCCACCGGATGTAGTCAGATATGATTGAATT
>CAZZHF010000034.1:0-14124 GCA_964653545.1 uncultured Gammaproteobacteria bacterium
CGAGCGCCTTTTTCATGCGCGGATCGTCGGTCTTGGCCATGGCTTCCCCTCCGGTTGTAGTCAGATCTGATTGAAGTCGATCGGCAAATCGAGATGGTCGTTCAGCAGCGTGATCTTCTTGCGCGCAATCCGCCAGCGGTCGCCCTCCAGCACCAGCGTGTGGTCATAAAAACCGAACAGGTGCACCGTCTGGCGCCGGTGATAGGTGCTGGTCTGCCAGTGGCTGCTGACCTGCAGGTGCGTGGCGTCCGGCGCCGTCACGTGCAGGTTGCCGATGACATGACAGGTACGCGGCAGCGGCGTGACGAACGGCGTCAGACCCGATTCGACCCGAAACACGCGGTCGCCCAGTGCCGCCCGGCCACTGAGGTAGAAGAACGACACGTAGCGGTCCGGGTCGTCACCGAGCTGTTCCTCGTCCACCCAGGCCGGGCACCAGAACTCGCAGTCGTCGGTGAACAGGTCCAGCCAGTCCTGCCACTGCCAGCGGTCCAGGCAGTCGGCCTCGCGAAAGACCACCGCCGCGGCGGTCAGGTGCTGTTCCGGGCTGACCATCAGCGAGCCTCCCGGGCGGCCAGCTCGCGCTGCTGACCGGCTTTCATCAGCCGCAGCCACTGCCGGTAGTTGGCGTGGAACAGCGTCTCGTCGGACATGTTCAGCGGCCCCTCGCTACAGGTTTCCGGCTCAATGCCCAGCTCGCGCGCGTAGTCGTTGGCGCCGCGCACCATCCGCCCCATCCCGCGGCCGTGGCCCTGCAACCACTCGACGGCGCGTGCCTGCATGCCTTCCTGACAGTTGCGGTAGGCGCCGAAGTCGTCCGGCGTACCGGTGGAGCTGATATTGAAGAAATCCTCGTACTGGCGCAGGCGCTGGCGGCGCGCGGCGGTCGGCTCGCCGACCGGCACCCAAAGATAGATTTCCATCTCGGTCAGGTTGGTGGCCAGCGGGCGCAGCACGCGGAACTGGCCAATGACTGCGTTGTCCGTGCACTGCACGTTCGGGAAGATCGTGAGATTGCGACCGTACTGCAACAGCCACTTGGCGCGGCCGGCACCCAGACGCTCGGCGAGCTGTTCGCGCTGCGGCCACAGTGGCCGGAATTCCGGCGCCGGGTTTTCGGTGAAGAACAGCGCATGGCCGTTCTTGAGGCCAAAGCTGCCGGTTTTCAGGTTCACCCCGAACATCGCCTCGATGTCCGGCCCCTTGTAGGCCGCGCCGGCGCGCGCAATGCGCCGACGGGTGATCTCGATGAAGCCCTTGTGGGCAATGTTCAGGTGGTAGCCGTCCAGGCAGTTCTCGACCTGCATTTTCCAGTTGCCCGGGAAGGTATAGCTCGCGTTGCCGCGCACCAGTTCCATGCCGTCAGGCGCCTGCTCGACCAGCAGGTCGATGAACACCCGCGCGTCGCCCAGGTGCTGTTCCAGCGGCATGACGTCGGCATTCAGGCTGCCGAAAATCCAGCCGCGGTACTCGGCCAGGCGCGGCACGGCGTTCAGGTCGTGGCTGTGCGCCTCGAAGGCGGGCGTGTAGGCGGCATCGGCGTGGTCCTTGATGGACACGCAGCGGCCGTTGGTATCGAAAGTCCAGCCGTGATAGGTGCAACTGTGGAACTTGCGGTTGCCGGAGCGGTTCAGGCACACCAGCGAGCCCTTGTGGGTGCAGGTGTTCAGGAAAGCGTTCAGCTCGCCGCCGGCATTGCGGGTGACCAGCACCGGCTGGCGGCCGATGTGGGTGCTGAAAAAATCGTGCGGCTTTGGCAGCTGCGAGGCATGGCACAAAAACACCCAGTTCGACTCGAAGATGTACTTCATCTCGAGATCGAACAGGAACTCGTCGCGAAAGATGTCTCGGTGGACGGCGAATTGGCCCTCGTCGATGCGGTCGTCCAGGTAACGATCGAGATCGACAAGGCCTGCGTCCGGCAGCGGCCGTTGCGCAGGTCGGTTCATATCTGTCAGCCCCAGCGTGTGTGTACCGCGTTGCGTCGTCCTGTTCGCCACGGTGACAGCAATACCACAGACGACACCCCAGCTTACGTCGCAACGAAAGGGCCCACATCCGATGCACAGTCTACAACCAGCGGGCAAGACGGCGACAAGCCTCGCGCCCGCCCCACGCGACCGGGCGCCGACCTTAATTGCTTCAGCGCCGCCGGGCGGCGCTCGGGGCTATCGCCGTTGCGAGTTATTGGCTCGGCGTGTCTACCGTTGTGGCTTTAACGCGTCTTGGCCTTGACAGCTGGTTTGGCTTTTACGGCCTTCACGGTGGACTTGGCTTTGGCAACCGGCTTGGCTTTGGCGGCTGCTTTGGCTTTGACCGCCGGCTTGGCTCTGGCAGTTGCTTTGGCTTTGACCGCTGGCTTGGCTTTCGCTGGTTTTGCCTTGGCAACCGCTTTGGCTTTAACCGTTATGGCTTTGGCGGCCGGCTTTGCTTTTGCTGGCTTGGCCTTGGCGACAGGTTTGGCCTTGGCCGCAGTTTTGGCTTTAACAACGGATTTGGCTTTGACCGCTGGCTTGGCTTTCGCTGGCTTTGCCTTGGCAACCGCTTTGGCTTTAACCGTTGTGGCTTTGGTGGCCGGCTTTGCTTTTGCTGGCTTGGCCTTGGCGACGGGTTTGGCCTTGGCGACGGGTTTGGCCTTGACCACTACCTTCCCGCTGACGATCGACGCGGTTTTACCCACGACAGCGGCTTTGGAGCGGACATTCACTAATCCATCAGGTGCAGAATTCTCGTTACTGGCGCACAGCGTCGGTAACGCTTTCTGTCTATTCAGATCGGTCTTTGCCATGGTTTCCCTCTCGCTGGTTGGTTGAACGACTACGCCCATCCTGGGCGTGCTCGCACGGCTAGGCCAAACCGGATTCTCGCGTCACCGGCTTGCGGCGGACGGTCCCTCGCCCGCTAAAAAAGATAAGTCTGGCGTAACCGATCGACATTATCGGCAAAACCAAACGATCACTGAATGCAGTAACCTTCCGGCATTGCGCGCGCAGTCGCGGGCCCAACGCGGATGTGGCGATAAGGTTGGCATGCAACACGAACGTTTCCGGCCGCACGAGTGGTCGAAGCGGGTGTTCAGAAAAAATTTGAATTCGCCTCGGGCATTTTGTGCCACCTGCCTTAGTGGACGACCGAGGTGCGTAACGTAGAAATCATCCGGCTACGCAACCGGCGAAACAGGGCGCGGGTGCAAGCAGTGCGGTTACGCGGATGAAACGCGTTGTCAGAATTGTCGCGCCGCATATCGTGGAGAATAAAAAGGCGCTGGGCGATCTGATCGCCAATCTTGCGCTCGGAATCCGTCGGCTCTGCGGCTGCGAGCCATCCATCGACAGATCGGTTCATTCGCCTCCGGACCAGCATGCGCGCATCAACACACTCCTGCTCGGCACACAGCGCGGCGCTGTTTTTTCGTGATCACTACAAGTTAGACCAACGAGTCGGGCGCGATGCTAACACGCTCAAATACGCTATGGCCTGCGATCGCCGGACAAACAAAAAAAAGCGTCACCACGCTCTGCCGCGAGGTATCTTTCGTGCGCCTAAATATGCAGGTAGTCCACTGCATTGCCACGCAGGATGGCATCCCGCTCGGCGACCGGTAAATCCAGTCCAATGATGCGCTTGCCCGGCGTGCGTTCGCGGATAACAAACGGGTAATCCGACCCCACCAACAGGCGATCGGCCCCAAACAGGCTAATCAAATAGCGCAGAGCCAGGTCGTCGTACACAAGAGCGTCGTAGTACATGCGACGCGCGTACTCGACCGGTGGGCGCGGCAGGAACGCATCGTCGCCGCCGCGAGTCGTTTCCCAACCTGACTGCAAGCGCGGCAGCACCAGGCCGAAACTGCCGCCACCGTGGCTGAAACCGATGCGCAAGTCCGGGAACTGCTCCAGCAGACCACCGGTGATCATGGACGCGACCGCGAAGGCGTTTTCGTTCGGAAATGCGATCAGCGCCTGCAACAGCGGCGGGCCGATGACCCGATCCGCCCCGGCCGGGTGCAGCGCGTGCACGAATACCGCAAGCTCGTTCTCCACCGCCGCGGCAAAAAACGGCGCGTGGTCGGGGTGCCCGATCGGCTTGCCGTTGATGTTGCTGCCGACCTCGACGCCAACCAGGCCGTAGTCGCGACGCAGCGTCTGCATCTGCTTGGCGGCCAGCTCCGGATCCTGTAGCGGCACCATGCCAAGGCCGGCGAAATGCACTGGGTCCGCCGCCACCATGGCGGCGATGGTGGCATTGACGTGGCTCCCCATCGCCAACGCATCATCGGCATCGAACCAGTACGACAAGAGTTCCGGCATAGGAGAAAGAACCTGCTTCTGCACGCCTTCCGCGTGCATGTCCTCCAGCCGGCGGGCGATATCCCAACTGTGATCGCTGACGGTACGAAACGGCTTGTCACCGATCATCACCGTTCTGTGTCCGGGATGATCACACGCCTGCATCTGTGGCCAGCGACCAGGACCGGCGGCGCCAACATAGGCCGGGAAACTCGCTGGCACGATATGGGTGTGGACGTCGATGGCCATGGCCGCTCCGTGAGTGGTTTCGTCGAATGGGGTAGGGTACGACGTCAGGTGACGGCTAAAAAAAAGCCGCACTCCGATCACCGGATGCGGCTTCTACAGACCAGCATAGGTAAAGACTTACTTGAAGCCCGGCAGCACCTGGGTCGCGAACAACTCCTGGGTTCGCCGATGCTGCTCCAGTGTAATCCCACCCTGTGGCCCCCGCGGCAGCACCTGGATGGCGAACTCGTCGAGTTCTTCCCGACCCAGAAAATCCGCAACACGGGCAGCAATCTGTGCTGGCGTACCGACCCACAACATGTCTTGCCCGATGATGTCGTCGTAAGTCAGGTTGAGCATCTGGTGCATGGCCTCGCTGGCGTAAAACCCATAGCCTGAAGCCAACAGCCGGTCCCGATCGCCCTTCTGATCCAGGCTCAGGATCGGCTTGGCGATCTGGTGATAGAAGTACGGCCCGGCCAGGCGCGCCTGGGCATGCGCCTCGTCTTCGGTGGGCGCGATGTGGACTGGCTGAATGTAGCTGACCACTGGCTTGGTGCCGAACTTGGCGCAGGCCTGGCGATACTCCGCCATCGGCTTGGCGAAAATCGGGTACGGCGCTGGACCGCCGACGGAAATACCCCAGCCGCGTTCCGCCGCCACGTGGAACGACCGGCCACTGGTGCCGGTCAGATAGACCGGCATTGGATTTTGCACCGGTCGCGGAAACACGCTCACGTCGTCCAACGTATACATCATGCCGTGGTGCGAGAAACTGTCCTGGGTCAGCGCCTTAATCAGGATGTCCTGCGCCTCCTCGTAGCGAGGCTGGCTTTCCTCGTATGGAATGCCAGCCATCTTGTACAGCCATGCGTGGCCACGACCGAATCCCAGATCCAACCGTCCGCCTGTCAGCACGTCGGCGGTGGCGATTTCACCCGCCAGCACAGTTGGATTGTGTAGCGGCAGGGTGTGGCACAGGGTCCGCATGCGGATGGTCTTGGTGCGCTGCGCAGCAGCCGAGAACAACGCCAGCGGATTGGAGGACTGCCCGAAGGTCGGGAAGAAATGGTGCTCGATGGCCATATACACGTCGTAACCGAGCCGATCGCACTGCTCGATATGCCCCATCACATCCCACACGCTGTCCGACGTGCTCACCCCGGGCATGCAGTTCATCTCCGTGTACACACCGAACTTCAGTCCCTTGTTCGCCATGAATTGTGTCTCCTGTGTTGTAGTGACGATTCTGTTGCGGGATCGCTGAGTGGCAGTATGCCGCTTCCCGCCATTCCCCTCAGGCGACGCGGCGGGCGCGCAGATGTTGCACGGCAAGCGGTAACACCGACGCCACCACGATGCCCACCGCGATCAAGGTGAGATTGTCCTTGACCAGCGGCAATTGGCCAAACACCAGCCCGGCGGTCATGAACAGCCCCACCCAGACGGCGGCACCAAAAACATTGAAGACGAGGAAGCGCCGGTAGTGCATGGTCCCCACGCCGGCCACGAACGGCGCGAACGTACGCACGATGGGCACGAAGCGCGCAAGCACAATGGTCTTGCCGCCGTGCCGCTCGAAAAATTCCCGGGTACGCCGCAAGTGCTCCTGTCGCAACCAGCGCGAATCCGGCCGCGAATAGATTCTGGGGCCAACATAGTTGCCGATGGCGTAATTGACGCTGTCGCCCACCACAGCGGCCAGAAACAGCACCAGCGCCGCCAGCGAGAAATCAATCATCCCCCCAGCCGCCAGGGCGCCAACCACGAACAGGAGCGAATCGCCGGGCAGAAACGGCGTTACCACCAGGCCGGTTTCGCAAAACACCACCACGGCCAGCAAGCCATACACCCACACACCATACTGGAGCGTGAAATCGGCGAGGTGGGTGTCAAGATGCAAGGCCAGGTCAAGCAGGCTGTGCAGCAATTCCATGCGTGGCTGTGTCAGGAGCTAAGGGAGGCGCCAGTATAGGCGGGTGACCCGGCTGGATGACTCGATTCAGCGCCCGCGCATGAATAAACGATCGAGTTCCGCTAGCGGCAATTCCACCCAGGTCGGCCGGCCGTGGCTGCACTGGCCACTACGCTCGGTACGCTCCATGTCGCGCAGCAACGCATCCATTTCGGCCAAGGTCAGCGCGCGTCCGGCCCGCACCGAGCCGTGGCACGCCATGCCCGACAGCAGGGCATCGATGTGCTCCTGCACGCGCGAACTGCGGCCATGTTCGTGCAGCTCGGCGATCACATCGCGCACCAGGGCACCGATGTCACCGCCCGCCAGCAGGGCCGGCACCTCTCGCACCGCCAGCGTATCGGGCCCCAGCACCGCCAGGTCGATACCGAGCCGTGGCCACAGATCACCGTGCTGCTCCACGATCGCCAGTTCGGCGGCGCCAAGGTGCATGGTCATCGGCACCAGCAGCGGCTGGGCTACGACACGTCCGGCAGCGTAAGCGGTGCGCAGCCGTTCGTAGGTAATGCGTTCGTGGGCGGCGTGCATATCCACGAGGACCAGGCCGCGAGCATTCTGCGCCAGGATATACACGCCCATGAGCTGCGCCAGTGGCCGGCCCAACGGCTGCTCCTCGTCATCCGGAAGCGGCGTGTCGGCCGAGGCCGCGCCCTTCGCCAGCTCGGTATAGGCAGCGAACTGTTCGGCCAACTGCCCGGTCGGCAAACGGGCCGCGCCGGCGTCCCACAAACGCAGCCCGGCGCCTGCGACCGCCGGCGCGCCACTCGCCCCGCCGGCGGGCGGGTCAGCCGGCGTTGCGCCAGCGCGGCTGCCGCTGCCCAGCGCCTCGCGCAGGCAACGCACCACAAAGTCATGCACCGCTCGGCTGTCGCGAAAACGCACCTCGGCCTTGGCCGGATGGACGTTGACGTCGACCGCTTCAATGGGCAACGACAGGTACAACACATAAGCCGGCTGGCGACCGTGATACAGGACGTCCCGATAGGCCTGACGGGCGGCGTGCGTGAGCAGTTTGTCGCGCACCAGACGGCCGTTGACGTACCAGTGCTGCATATCGGAGGCAGCGCGGGAGAAAGTAGGCAACCCGGTCCAGCCCGACAGACCGTACCCGCCAACGCCAAAGTCGAGCCGCAGCGTGGCATCCACGAAGGGCTGGCCACACAAACGCGCCAAACGCCGCTCGCGGGCCGCTGTGTCGGCCGCCGCTGGCAGCTGCTGCACGACCCGGCCGTTATGCGACCAGCTCAGGGCCACATCGAAACGCGCCAGCGCCAGCCGCCGCAGCACCTCGTCGGCGTGCTGATACTCGGTCTTCTCGCTACGCAGAAACTTGCGCCGCGCCGGCAGGTTATAGAACAGGTCGCGCACGGTGACGGTGGTGCCCGGCGGGTGGGCAGCTGGCACCGGCTCAACCTGGCCGTGCATGAGCTGCGCCGCGCTGCCACCGGGTACCGCCGACACCATATCCAGACGCGCTACCGAGGCGATGCTCGGCAGCGCCTCGCCACGAAAGCCCAGACTTTCGATGCGCATCAACTCGGCGCTACTGGACAGTTTGCTGGTGGCGTGACGACGCAGCGCCAACGGCAATTCCTCGGCCGGAATACCGCGCCCGTCGTCGCGCAGGCGAATCAGCCCAACACCGCCCTGCTCCAGGCTTACCTCAATGTGCCTGGCGCCGGCATCAAGGGCGTTCTCAAGCAATTCCTTGACGATGGAAGCTGGCCGCTCGACCACCTCACCGGCGGCGATCTGGTTACTGAGTTCCGGCGACAGCTCTCGTATCGGCCGCCGCGCGGGGTCAGCCGCCACCGTCCGCCGAACGGGTCGTCGGGGTACGGCCGGCTTGCGCATTGGCCAATGCCTGGCGCAGCCGCGGCTCGGATTGCAGGTAGTCGCGCAAACCCACCACGAGGGCCGAGGCCAGACGGCGACGGAACGCCGGATCCGCCAGTTTGCGAGCCTCTTCCGGATTGGAAATGAACGCTGCTTCCACCAGCACTGAGGGCACCTGCGGTGATTTGAGCACCATGAAGTTGGCCTGCTGTACGTCGGCACGGTGCAGACGATTGACGTCGGACAGACGATCCAGCAGCCGGTCCGCCAAGCGCAGACTGCTCTCAATAGTGGCGTTTTGCGACAGGTCCAGCAACACCGAACGCAGCACCCGGTCGTGTCCCGCGGCCGCAAGACCGCCACCAAGATCGGCGGCATTCTCGCGCGCCGCCAGCAATCGCGCCGCCTCGCTGGTAGCGCCGGTCTCGGACAGCGCGTACACGCCCGAACCACGCGCCGAAGGGTTCTTGAAGGCGTCTGCGTGTATCGAAACGAACAGATCCGCCTTGTGCTTGTGCGCCACCGCGGTGCGCTGACGCAGTGGTACAAACACGTCACCGCTGCGCGTCAGAACCGCCCGCATACCGCGCTGGGCATTGATCTGCGTTGCCAACTCGCGCGCCAGGGCGAGCGTCACGTGTTTCTCGTACAGGCGACCGGGGCCCACAGCGCCCACGTCATGCCCGCCATGGCCCGCGTCGATTACCACCGTCACCATGCTGGTCGATACAACCCGCTTCACCGCCGGACCCGCCTTGGGCAACGCGGGCGCTGCGCGCGTTGCCGGCGCAGCCGCTGGCGAGGCCCGCACCACCGGGGCAGGGGCTCTTACCGTCGGCGGCACCACGGCCACGGGAGCATGGGCCCCACCCGCAAGCACATCGATCTGCACACGCGGGCCCTTGCCATTACCCGCCGGCAAGCGCTGCTCGCGCCACTGAACGGGCGCCGCCAGGTCCAGCACCAGGCGCAGGCCACCACCCGCCTGCGGCCCCGACCGCACGTCCCGAACCGGTGTGTTGCCGGTCGGACGCCCCAAGCTGGTTCTGAGCGCGGTGGCGGGTAAATCAATTACCAGCCGGTCAGGCGCCTTCAGGGTGAACACCTTTCCGACCGTGGGCGCACTCAACTCAAGCGTCAGCCGCGTCCCACCGGGCAGCGGCTCGTAGCGCAGGCCGCGCAGTTCGCCAGCGAAGCTGAGCAGCGGCAGCAGAGCCAACACGCAAAAACGCAGCGCATTCATGCCATGCGCTCCAGCACGGACTCACCGGCACTGCTGCCTGACCGCGCGCGTAGCTGACGCCCGGAGCCGGCCATTTGAATATCGATATCAAGATCAGCCGGCGGCAACCAGCCGGCACCCCGCTCGGGCCACTCGACAAAACAGGTATGGCGTCCATCGAACAGTTCGCGCGCACCGAGGAACTCCATCTCCTCGGCGCCGGCGACGCGATACAGGTCCAGGTGACATATATCGTCGTAGGTTTCGACCAGGGTGTACGTCGGGCTGCGCACGGTGCCGGTGTGGCCACGCGCCCGCAAGGCCCCGCGCACCAGAGTGGTCTTGCCCGCACCCAGTGGCCCGCGCAGATAGATACACAAGCCCGGTGCCAGGACTCGACCCAATCGAGCACCGAGCGCCAGCTGCGCGGCTTCGTTCTCAAGCACCCAGGTCTGCTCCATCGTTTCTCCCGTTCACGACCGCGGGTAAGGCTGGCAGCAGGTCACCCGCCAGCAGGCCACGCTCGCCCTGGCTTATCACCATCTGGTCCGCCGCCACCGCATGCAGGCAGGCACCAAGCGCTGCCGCGGCAGCGGCGGGCAGGCCCTGTGCCCACAGGGCAGCGATCACGCCGGTCAGCACATCTCCCATGCCGCCGCTGGCCATGCCAGGATTCCCGTACGGCACCACCCCGGGCGGTGAGACACCGTCGCAGACCACCGTGCCCGCACCCTTGAGCACCACCACACCCCCGAAACGCGCTTGCAGCGACCGCGCGGCGCCGTAGCGGTCGGCCTCGATCTGCGACGCGGTGCCCCCGAGCAGGCGCGCCGCCTCGCCCGGATGCGGCGTAAGAATCCAGTCGTCACGACGTGGCTGCTGGGGATCACGGGCCAGCAGGTTCAATGCGTCTGCGTCGACCACCAGCGGCAAGCCACTGGCCAGGGCGGCGGCGAACAGCTCACGACCAAAAGCGCCCTGCCCCAGACCTGGCCCGACTGCCACGACGCTGGCGCGTGCCAGCAGTGGCGCAATGTCCGTGGCGCTATTGACGCCATGCGCCATCAGTTCCGGCCGTCCGGCGATCAACGCCGCCACGTGCTGTGGCCGTGTTGCCACGCTGGTGAGCCCGGCACCCGTCCGGGCCGCTGCTTCGCCGGCAAGGCGCACGGCGCCGCCATAACCGTGATCGCCACCGAGCACCAGAACATGGCCACAACTGCCCTTGTGCGCGTGACGAGGCCGCGGCGCCAGAAAGGCGCTGCGCAAGCTGGGCAGATCGAGCCGCACCGCGGCTGCCTCCCCGGCCATCGCAACGACCTGGGCCGGCACCCCAAGATCATCAAAATCCAGCTGCCCGCAATACTCCCGCGCGGCGCCGGTATACAGGCCCAGCTTGCGGGCGACAAAACTGAGCGTGGCGCTGGCCCGCACCGCTGCACCCATGACCTGGCCGGAGTCGGCATTCAGGCCAGATGGCACGTCCAGCGCCAGCACCGGGGCGGTCTGAGCGTTCAGGCCCGCCACGGCGGCCGCGATCGGGCCGTCCAGCGGCCGGTCGGTACCCGTACCGAGCAGTGCATCGACGCACAGCTCGGCACCGCCAAGTGCTGCTTGCCAGTCCCGCTGCTGCGTGCCGCCACTGGCGCCGAACCACTGACGCGCCACATCAGCCTCGCTGCCGGCGCGTGGCAGCCCGGCCAAAGCCACCAACTGGACGCGGAAGCCCGCCAGGTGGGCCAAGCGAGCCAGCACATAGCCATCGCCACCGTTATTGCCCGGTCCGCACAGAACCGCCAGCCGTTGCGCGGTTGGCCACAGCCGGCGCAGCATGGCGAACGCCGCAGCCCCGGCGCGTTCCATCAAGGCGGTGCCGGAACATCCAGTTTGCTCCGCGGCGGCACTGTCGATTCTGCGCAGTTGCGGAACTGAATATAGTTTTTTAAGTGAATTCAGCAATTTATAGCAATCGCTTGACGCCAAGGATTAGATTTCGGCAAAAGCATACGCTTAATTCAGCATTTTTTGCGCTGTCCTAACCTGATTTGCCCTATTTTTATGCAGCCATGACTACACGCTCTCCCGACGCGCTGGCGGCCACCGTGCACGCGCTGGCGGCCGAACTGGGCTTCAGCGGGCTTGGTGTCAGCGGACTCGACCTGGCCGTCGCCGAGCAACGCCTCGAAACCTGGCTGGCCCGCGGCTATCACGGCCAGATGGGATGGATGGCCCGGCATGGTCGCAAGCGCTCGCGCCCGCAAGCGCTGGTGCCTGGCACCCTGCGGGTCATCTCGGCGCGTCTTGATTACTGGCCGCAGACCGCGGCCCCGGCCTGGCCGGTGCTGGACGACCCGCGCCTCGGTTACGTGTCGCGCTACGCACTGGGCCGCGACTACCACAAGCTGGTGCGGCGGCGGCTGCAGCAACTCGCCGATGGCATTGCCGCCGCAGTGGGACCGTTCGGCTATCGCGTATTTACCGATAGCGCGCCGGTGCTCGAAAAACCGCTGGCGCAGCAGGCCGGCCTCGGCTGGGTCGGCAAGCACACCTGCCTGATCACCCGCCACGGCGGGTCGTGGTTTTTCCTGGGCGAGATCTACACCGACCTGCCACTGCCGGTAGACCCTCCAGCCAGCGATCATTGCGGCAGCTGCCACGCCTGCATCGACGTCTGCCCCACTGGCGCCATCGTCGCCCCATACGTCCTGGATGCGCGCCGCTGCATCTCGTATCTGACGATCGAACTGGCCGGTCCGATCCCGACCGAACTGCGCCCGCTGATGGGCAATCGCATCTATGGCTGCGACGACTGCCAGCTCGTCTGCCCCTGGAACCGCTACGCGAAGCTCAGCGCCGGCGAGGAGCAGGATTTCGCGCCACGCCACGGCCTCGACGCCCCCCAGCTGGTTGATCTGATGGACTGGACCATCGAACAGTTCGAGGCGCGGCTGGCGGGCTCGGCCATCCGCCGCATCGGCCATGAACGCTGGCAACGCAACATCGCGGTGGCGCTGGGCAACGCGCCGACCGGCGATGCCGCCGTGCTGGCCTGTCTGCACCGCCACCGCGACAGTCCATCGCCCGTGGTCCGCGAACATGTGGCCTGGGCGCTTGAGCGCCACCTCGGCGACCAGGGGACCCGGATCTGAGCGGCGCTAGTTGATGCCAAGCTTGAGCATGCGGTACCGCAGCTGACGCAAGGTTATGCCCAGCCGGTCCGCGGCGGCGCTGCGGTTGTAGCGGCTCGCCAGCAGAGCCTCGATGATGCGCTCACGCTCCACATCGCCGAGTTCGGAATCAAGATCACCGTTGCCTGCAATCGGCCCAGACGGGTCGGCAAACAACTTTGGCAGATGCAGGTCAGCAGCGTCGATTTGCGCGCCTTCGCACAGCGCCGCGGCGCGCTCGAGAATGTTTTCGAGTTCCCGCACATTGCCGGGAAAGGCATAGCCGCGCAGGACCTCCAGTGCTTTAGGTGTCAGGCTCAGACGCTCACCGCCGGCGATGCGCCGCAGCAAGTCCTCGGCGAGTGGCGCAATGTCCTCGCCGCGCTCGCGCAGCGGCGGCACCAGGACCTCGATCACGTTGATCCGGTAATAAAAATCCTGCCGCACACGCCCGCTACTGACCAAAGCGGCCAGGTCTTCATGGGTCGCGCTCAATACCCGCACGTCCACCGGCACCTCCTGACGGGCACCGACCGGGCGCACCGCCCGCTCCTGCAGTGCGCGCAGCAGCTTGACCTGCATTCCCGATGGCACGGCGCCGATCTCATCCAGAAACAAGGTACCGCCATCGGCGGCCTGAAACAGGCCCTCGCGGTCGGCACTGGCGCCAGTAAAACTGCCCTTGATGTGTCCAAACAGCTCGCTTTCCAGGAGATTCTCCGGAATGGCACCGCAATTCACCGGCACAAACGGCCCGCTGGCGCGCGGACCCTGGGCATGGATCAGGTGCGCCACACGCTCCTTGCCGACCCCCGACTCGCCGCGGATGAACACCGGCGCCTGACTGCGCGCGAGTTTCGCCAGCGTGACTCGCAGCGCCTGCATCACTGCCGAATCGCCAGTCAGGGTCGGTGCCGTAAGCTGTTCGGCGCGTACCCGCGACAGGCGCAGCGCGGTGTCTACCAAGCCACGCAGGGCTGCCACGTTGACCGGCTTACTGACAAAATCGAAGGCGCCGGCCTTCATCGCTGCCACCGCGGCATCGACATCGCCATGGGCGGTAATCATCGCCACGGGCATCTGCGGCAGCGTGCGCTGAATCTGCTCGATCAACTCCAGCCCACTGCCGTCCGGCAGGCGCAGATCACACAAGCACAGGCGATAGGGGCCCTGCGCCAGGGCTGCTCGCGCCGCCTTCAAGGTGCCGGCGCTGTCGCTGGCCAACCCCATGCCCTGCAGCGTAATCGCCAGCAGCTCGCACAGGTCCGGCTCGTCGTCGACGATCAACACCCGCGGCACGTCGTCGCTGGTCGCGTTCATATCAACTGCCGGCGCCGACGATCCGCCAGTACGACGCGAAAGCCCGCGCCGCCGAATGCCGGTGCGTAATACTCGATACGTGCCTGA
>CAZZHF010000035.1:0-14065 GCA_964653545.1 uncultured Gammaproteobacteria bacterium
GCCAGTGCTAGCTTTGCGTACCGTCACTTATTGCACTGAAAACGAGGAGACCCCAGGAACCACGCTCCGCCGTCGACACGAGGCCTGCCCCAGTGGCCGCAGTCGGCGATTGAGTCGATTCGGTAGGCCCTGGCGCGTGGCCTGCGCGTGCGCCGCTCGCCTTTCCGTCATGCAAGGCGACAGCAGGCTCTTTCGTGGGCTGATGAGCCGATCCCCGGTGCTGGCGCGCTTGCGCTGTACCCGATCGATGATGCCAGCGAGTTGCTGGTCGTGGCCGTGCGGCATCAGTGTGAAGGCGGCAGCCAGCTAGCCTGTCGAGGTGGCTGCCGCTGCGTGCCGAGCACGAAGTCTGGCAACCTGGTTGCCAGGCCCGCAGGGACTAAGCCTTCAGTGCCGCTGCAATGGCTTTCAGCACGGCCAGGTGCCGGTCGTCGTTCAAGTGGGTAGCCTCGATCTGGACCGTCAACCGCCCTGCCCCATCTCTGGACCAGCGCCCCACTTGTTTCCCGTCGACCTCCAGCGATTGATGCGCCGTGTCCGCAGCTTCGTTGGGCGCGCCAACGAGTGCGGCGACTACTGCAGCTGGGGTTCTTGGGCGCTCTTGCGCACGCAGTTTTTCTGCTCTGCGCAGGACACCCTTCCTATCCGTTTCGAGCGCGCTTGCGATGCTCTTCGCGTGGCGATGTTGGATCTCAAGCGGTGACCTGAAGCACTCAACGACCGGCGCCGGAAGGTCTGCCACCAGAAGGACGTTTGCGACCCAAGTATGCGAGACACCAAGCGCTTCTGCCAGGCGGCGATTGGACGGATAGAGCTTCTCGTCGAGCGCGCGGCGATACATCGTGCCTTGCTCATATGGCGACAGGTCCGCACGCTCCCGGTTCTCGCGATCCATCGCCGAGAACAACTCGTGATCGGACACGGCACTGGTGTCGATGGTCGCCAGCACCGGGATCCCTAGCTCGCTACACGCGCGGTGACGGCGATGCCCGAAGACGATCTCATACCGGCCAGGCTGGTCAATCAGCACACGAACCGAGATCGGCTGGACGTTGCCGCCAGCGAGCTCGATGTCCTGCTTCAGCCTGGCGAACTCCGCAGTGCTGAACGATGCTGGGTGGCGGTTCGCCCAGCGACTGGGCACGACCTCTTGGGGATCGAGCCTACGCGTCGGTGTTGAGCCTTCGTGTTCCTTGAGACGATCTCGGAGCTTCCCGAGTTCCCCCTCGACGGCCAACATCTGCCCGCGGAACTGCAGCATCTGGCCTGGTCCGGTCCTGGGCGCGCCGCCAGTCGCTACGGGCGGAAACTTTGGTGAAGGCTGTTGCGCGGTGCCGGCGGGCTGTCCCTCCGTAGGCGCGAGTGCCGGAGCGGTCACTGAGCCCTCTGCACTCGCTGGCGAGTCCTCGGGCAATTGCAAGTTCTCTGTCATCGCGAGGAGCTTCGACTTCGTACTCATTTCAGCGCCCTTCTTGTGTGGCAACCTGGTTGCCATTCGAGATAAAAGTCTGCGCCAGCATCCCCGATCGGGCTGACTCCTGGAGTGGCAACCAGGTTGCCACGGCGCCGCTGTTCAACGGCTGCCGATTCGATTGGCAACCTGGTTGCCAGCCGCCGCCGAGCCTCACGCCGCCGCCCTTCGCGCTCGCCAGGCTTCGACGACGGACTCCTCGACGAGATCGACGAATCGGTCGTACGTGTCGATGGCTCGCTTGTAGGTCTTGGCCGAGCCGTCGTACTTCTGAACGTCGTACACCGTCGCGAACTCAGCCGACTTGTTGCTTGTGACCGATGTCTTCGGGATCTCGACTGGCAAGACAAACTCGCCGTAGGTCGCTTGAATCCACTGTCGAACTGCTGGCGACGCTGCGTCGGCCTGGTCCACACGACTCAGAAGCACATGCAGGAAGTCAAAAACCTTCTGTGCGCCTGCAGGCTCCTGTTGGTCGAGGTTTGTTCCAAGGTCCGCAAGCAAGGACCAAAACTGCGCCGAGCTGGCAAAGTCCAAGCCTGATGGCGGCACCGGGACGATCACGCCATCGGCCGCCCACAGACCGTTGATCGTCACGTACGAAAGCGAGGGCGGCGTGTCGATGACGATCACATCGTACAAGTCGCGGACGGGCTCAAGGCCCGCGTTGAGGACGTCCCAGAACCTGGCGCCGGCTTCCTGCATTTGGCGCGCGGGCAGGGCGAACTCCGCAGAGAACAGGAAGGGCGCAGCCGCAACCAGATCGATCCCGTCCCAGTACGTCGAGCGGATGGCCGGCGTGATGTCATCGCTGGTACCGTTGCAAAGCGGCGCGATCGTCATCTCTTCGCTGACCTCGGCTTCTGGCAGGATGCCGTGCAAAGTTGTCAGCGATCCTTGCGGATCGATGTCGATGGCCAGGACACGATGGCCACGAAGACTCAGGCCCTGGGCCAAGATCATGGCGCTGGTTGTCTTCGAGACACCGCCTTTGAAGTTGGCGACGGCAATGCAGATCGCCCGCTGACCGGCCGGCCTCATCTTCTCGTGTCGATAGGCACGGGTCCACTGTCTGGCCTCAGCCAAACTGAACTCGCGCTTGCCCCCCGTGGGCGTTAGCCGCCCGGATGGAAGGTCTCCCTTGGAGATCCTGTAGTTGACATGGGCCTTGTCGACGCCGCACAGCGCCGCGACCTGCGCGGCTGAGTACAGCGGCGATATCTTGCGAGCCTCAGGAGCCAGAAGGCGCCCACGGATCTGCTCGACCATGCCCGAAGCTCGCGTCGCCAGCGCCTGGATTCGGCGCATGTCGATCAAAGCCCTGGGCGACACTGAAGGGGAGGGCACCGGAGTGGCAACCTGGATGCCAGCGCCTGATCCTGCCGCGTTCGCCTCTGCTGTAGATGTTGCCACTCTTCGCCTCGATTCGTCGGATTTCGGCTAGTGTACCGAGAATCGACGAATGAGCGAAATATGCGGAACCCGCCGGAGAACGACTGTGAGAGTCTTTGGGGAACCGGCCTCACGAAGGCAAAGTTCCTGTCCGCAACTGTGAGACTTTATGGGGACCACAGCAAGCAGCAGCGGGTCAAACGGCCTCCAGACCCCCCAATCCGCGCTCTATGAAGCTCGAAGTTGCCCAGATCCCCATGTCCCCTCACAGACATCCCCAAAAAGTCTCCACTTCATACTGCTAGAACCCCATATCCCCTCATCGAGGTCCCCAAAAAGTCTCCGCCGGTTGCCCATATCCACTCAGCGATCCAGAGCTAAGTCCTTGTTCTGAAACGATCTTCCGGCGCGCCAACTCTTCAAGAATTCAAGTGTTCAATCTCAAACTCTCAAGGCGCCAGCGGCGCGGGCTCTCTTTCTTATTGTGAATTGACACAATCACAATACAGAGCCAACATGGCGAACAGCAGTCTCGACAAGGGCTCCGATGGAGCAACAGGGCACCGACGATTTCCCGCTCGTCACGACGAAGCAAAGATCACCGAGATCGTCGGAGGTGGCGACACGCCCTGACGACCAGTCGGTCGCCAAAGCCAATGAGGCGATTGCGATCCGCCCCAAGCGCGGAAAGCTAACCCTGTTGTCGCGACGGATCTACAACGTCTTTCTGTACCACGCACAACAGCAAGGGGTCGACAGGCCTAGCTACTCCATTCTCCTGTCCGAACTTATAGACGACGCGCGCTTCACGTCGAACAACACCGAACTGTTGAAGTCCCACATCCGGGACATGCAGGCCACCACCATCGAGTGGCATACCAGTGGCGGAAACGCCCGCCAGTGGACCTCGACCCAGTTGCTTGGGCCCGTGGTCATTGATGAACCTGGCCGCGGCCAGGCCTGCACCATCACGTGGACCTATCCTGAGCCCATTCGCGACCGCCTCGTCAAGCCAGCGCAGTACACCCGCGTGCTCCTGGAAATCAGTTCACAGATGCGGAGCTATGCGGCCTCGGTGCTCTACGAGCTTGGTGCGCGGTACCTGACGTCGCCTGGCCGTCTCACGATGCGCGAGGACGTGATCTGGTGGGCATCGGTCTTGACAGGCCGAAGCGACATCACGACCGTCGACTACCGCATCCTCCACCGCGACACCATCAAGAAGGCCCTCGTCGAGTTGGACACGCTGTGCGAAGACTTTCGGCTGGAGGTGGTCGAACACAAGCGTGGACGCAAGGTCGAAGAGCTGCAGTTCCGCGTGCTGCCGAAGCCTCAAGCAAGCCTATCGGGCCTGCGGGACTCAGCCAAGAATGTCTTTGACCTCGAACTGGTCGAGCGGGTTATCACCATCGGCTTCAAGCGTGGCGACGCCCAGGATCTGTACGCGGTGACGGACGAAGGTGTGCTGCGCGCGGCAGTGGAGCATGTCGAGCAGCGCATGAAGAACACCTCGCTGCCGCCGCTGAATTCACCGGCGGCGTACCTGCGCGATGCCTTAAAGAAGCAGTACGCAGGAGAAGGGGAGGGCGGTAAGCCTCCCGCGGAAGTCGCTGTTCCGCGTCCAAGCTTCGACGAGCGCCTCCAGCGCCTGCGTGAAGAGTGGCAGCACCATCAGTCAAGCCGCGCCAAGGCACTCTTCGAAGAAATGCCAGAGGGCGAGAAGACAGGGCACATCGCTCGCTTCGAGGATGAACGACTGAACGATCTGGCATCGCCCATCGCGAAAGCCTGGCGCCGGGACGGGGTGCGAAGCCGCATCGCAGCCAGCTCGTTCTTCAGGTGGTTGGCGAGCTCAATGTGGCCCGGTGAAGTAACCGACAAGCAACTCCTTGAGTTCGCTATGAACCGAGAGCCCTGACGTGAGCACGAAGAGGCCAAGTCCAAAGGCGGATACCACGAGCAGCCGTGTGGCGAAGAGACCGCATAGCGCCGACTCTGTGGAGAGTTCCTTCGCCGAGGTCGTCGGCCTCATTGAGCAGGCCCGCCAACGAGCCTATCAAGCAGTCAACAGTGAACTCGTCGGTCTGTACTGGCGCATCGGCGAGTACATCAGCGCCAAGTTGGCCGCGGCCGTCTGGGGTGAGGGCGTGGTGGATAGCCTGGCCCAGCACCTCGCACGCACGATGCCAGGGCAGCGCGGCTTCACGCGCCGAAACCTATTTCGGATGAGGCAGTTCTTCGAGGCCTACAGCATGGCCGACAAGAAAGTGACAGCGCTGCTGACACAACTGCCGTGGACTCACAACCTGATCATCCTGACCCAGTCAAAGCGCCCCGAGGAGAGGGAGTTCTACCTGCGCCTGGCGGTGCAGGAGGCGTGGACCAGCCGAGAGCTGGAGAGGCAGTACCGCCTCGGTACTTTCGAGCGCGCTGTTCTGAGCCCAGCAAAAGTGTCGGCAGCGCTGACACAAATGCATGGCGCCGCCGCTGGGGCCGCTTTCAAGGATGCCTACTCGGTCGAGTTCCTCAACCTGCAGGCGGGCCATACGGAGGCCGACTTGCACAGCGGCTTGCTCGGTCAACTTCGCACCTTCCTCATCGAGTTGGGGCGCGACTTCTGCTTCGTCGGTTCGGAGTTCCCGGTGCAAGTGGGTGGCCGCGACTTCGCGCTCGACCTCCTGTTCTTCCATCGGGGTCTGAACTGCCTGGTGGCCATCGAGCTCAAGGTGGATCGGTTCGAGCCCGAGCACCTGGGCAAGCTGAATTTTTACCTTGAAGCGCTGGACCGCGACGTGCGCAAGCCACACGAAAACCCGGCGATTGGCGTTCTCCTGTGCGCGTCCAAGGACAGCGAGGTGGTCGAGTACGCCCTCAGCCGCTCCCTCTCGCCAGCCTTGGTAGCGCAGTACCAGACCCAACTGCCAGACAAGCAGATGTTGGCTGCCAAGCTGCATGAGTTCTACACATTTAACGTGTCGCCTCCCGAGCTCGACGCCGTAACGGCGCCGACGGTCGCCGCACTTGTTCGGCGCAAGAGAAATAGCGGTCCGAAATGATCGTGAACCCCAGGCAGTTCGACGACAAAACTCGGTTGGGTTTGCCATGGTGGCCGGCGACAATAGGTATCCGGAACCGCGCTGGCCACAGGCAGCATGAACTAACAAGCAGAAGGGTGTGATCTAGTGGGAGGCACGAGTTCAATCCCGATCATCGAGATCATCGCTGGCCCCGCGGGCTTGGGCGAAGGCCTCCCAGCATTGCGCGACAGCCGTGGCGAAAATGCGTCCCGTATCGCTTTGGTAATCGAGAACGGCGAGATCGCCAGCAGAACACTCCAGACGCGTGCCGTGCGTCGATATTTCGAAGATTCGGGAGAGCTGAACTCACTAATCGACGCCGCCCTTGGAACCGCGCTTTCAAGTCCCGCGTCGGCCAACAGAGACGCAGCCGCCCACCGCGATTGCCCATCCGCTGACCTTGAATCTGAACCCGCCGAATCGATGCCCTTCCTATTGCGAACCTGCGGTGCCCGCAGTCGCAGGCGTCAGATCCGCGCCGGTCCAGATGCGGTCCGGACTTCGATATCGCCCAATCACCCCAAGAGTTGCCCCGCATGACACTCAATAGCCATTGCACCCCTCGGGACTCGGTATTTGTTGCCGATCGCCGGGCCACGGTGCTCAGTTTGGACACCTTCCTGAAGGGAAAGGTGCACGGCGGCGAGTTCTTCGACGAGAACTACTTCACCAACGGCATGACCACGTTAGTGGATCGAGCCTTTCGGCACCTATCGGGTACGGGTGCCGGATCGTCAGTGTTCCTGTTGTCTCAAGCTATGGGCGGCGGTAAGACCCACAGCATGATCGGCCTCGGCCTGCTAGCGCGAGACCCGGAACTGCGGCGACGTGTACTGGGCGACAAAGACCCGGCCCCCAAGCTGGGCCGCTGCCGCGTTGTCGGTTTCAACGGACGCAGCACCGACGCACCCGGCGGCATCTGGGGCTCGATCGCCGAACAGCTAGGCAAGGCCGATCAATTCGCGCGCTACGTTTCACCCCTGCTCAGCGCCCCCGGGCCCGAGGCGTGGAAGCAGCTGCTGGGCGGCGACCCGCTGGTGCTGTTCCTCGACGAACTTCCGCCTTACCTCGAATACGCCGTTGCAGTGCCTGTCGGCAATGCCGATCTGGGCGTGGTCACCACCACCGCGCTGGCGAACCTGTTCGTCGCAGTGGCAGAGATGGACAACGTCTGCCTCGTATTGTCCGACCTTGCTGGCACTAACTTCAGCATCGGCCAGGCCAACCTGCAGGCTGCGTTCGCCCGCGCGGTGCAGGGCATCAGCGCCGAGTCCAAGCGCATCGCGGTCCCCATCACGCCGGTCAACCCCAACGGCGATGAGCTGTATCACATCTTGCGCAAGCGCCTGTTCAAGTCAGTGGCACCGCAATCCGAGATCGGGCGCGTCGCAGCGGCCTATCGCGACGCGCTGCGCGACGCCGCGCGCATGAACCTCACCAGCACTACCCCCGAGTCGCTGTACTCGCGCGTGACAGACGCCTACCCCTTCCACCCAGACCTGCGAGAACTCGTCGGCAAGTTCAAGGAGAACGACGGCTTCCAGCAAACGCGTGGCGTCATCCGCCTGATGCAGATGGTGGTGGCCGATTTGTGGAAATCCGGCAAGGCCGATGGCAAGGACCTCATTCACCCCTACGACATCGACCTCAACGTCGATGAAATCGCCTCCGAGGTGCGCACGATCAACCCTTCGCTCAGCGAAGCCATCGCGCACGACATCGCCCACGGCGGCGACGCCGAAGTCGAGCAGATCGACCTCGCCAACGGTAACGCCGACGCCTCCGAGGCTGCGCGCTTGATCCTGATGGCCTCGCTGTCCACCACACCCGGCGCCATCCACGGCCTGCGCGAATACCAACTGGTGGACTGCTTGCAGCGCCCTGGCCGCGACCTGTCCACCTTCAAGGCCAACGTGCTGGACAAACTGGCGACCCGGGCGTGGTACCTGCACAACTCGGCCGACGGGCGCTTGTTCTTCAAGAACCAGCAAAACCTGGCCGCCAAACTGCGCGCCACGGCGCAATCGCTGCACGCCGAGACGGTGGACCGTATGTTGCGCGAGCATCTCGAGCAGCACTTCGCCGTCAGTCTGCGCGACTGCTACCAGGTCGTGAAGGTGCTGCCGCCGCCCGACGAAGTGCAGGTGGAGCAAGAACGCACCACGCTGGTCGTGGTGCGGCCTGGCGGGCAGGCCAACCAGCTGCCCATCTCGGCCGACTGGCAAGCCTGGTGGGAGCAGCAGCAATACAAGAACCGGGTGCTGTTCCTCACCGGTTCGCGCGACACGTTCCAGAAGGTGATCGACGCGGCGCGCCAGACGCGTGCGCTCCAGAGCATCGAGGATGAACTGAACCAGGAGAAGACGCCCGCCGATGACCCACAGTGGCGCGCGCTGGATGGCCTGCGCGACCGCATCGCGCTGCAGTTCAGTGCGGCGCTGAAGGAAGCGTTCGACCAGATCGTCTACCCCAGCATCAACACGGCCCTGCGCGCGACCGGCGTCGACCTGGCTTTCGCTGGCAACAGCAGCGGCGAGGCCACCATCCGCAAGACGTTAGAAGGTGCGCAGAAGTTCACCACCAAGATCGACGACGACGCCTTCCGCTCGCGCGCCGAGGCACGCCTGTTCGGCAGCGCCGAGACCAAGGTGGTGTTGTGGTCGGACTTCAAGCGCAATGCTGCGGTCAACACCAACTGGCCGCTGCACAAGACCTCGGCGCTCGACGACCTGAAGGCGGAGTGCCTTCGGCGCGGCCTGTGGCGGGAAGAGGGCAACCATGTGCGCCGCGGCCCGTTCCCGCCGCCGACGCCCTTGGTGGATATTCGCGAGCTGTCGGTGGAAGAGGACGGCGACGGCCGTACCTACCTGAAGGTGGAACACTTGCATGCGCCGGCCATCGTCTTTGAGACTGGCGACACCGACCCCACGCCATCGTCCAGCCCCGTACCCACGCCGGCACGCTTCGAAGCCACCGCCCTGCGTTATCGATTTCTGGCGCACGACCCCGCGGATCTCACGCGCATCAGCCCCGTCAAGGAGTGGACGGCAAAAGTGCGCCTGAAGTACGCGCTACTCAACCGTGGCGATCACTTCGAGGTGGAACTGCGCGCGTTGCCACGCGTGGCCGGCATCACCATCCGCTACACCACCGACGGTTCGGCCCCGACCCATGTGGGCGCCGCCACCTACGACGGCACTTTCCGTGTGCCAGCGGGCAGCCGCGTCATTTGCGCCATTGCCGGTGCCAGCGACTTAGGGCTGTACTCCGAGGTGCTGCGCGTCCCCATTCCCCAGAAAGACGACACCGGCCCCAAGCTTGACCCTGCCAAGCCCGCTCAGTGGATGCAACGTGCCAAGCTGGACGACGCCGGCGCCGTGTGGGAATTCATTCAGCGCCTGGACGAGGCAGCTACCGTCGTCGCATTCGACCTCCAGCTCACGGCCGAGAGCACCGACGGCCTGCAGCACGTTGAATACTCTGGCGCGCTGGATGCCGGCTACACCGCCAGCACCATGAAGGCCGCCGCTGACAAGTTGCAGGAGATCGTCGGCGCTGGTGCCCTGCGCATGACGGTGGGATCACTTGGCTTTGCCACGGGTCAGGCCTTGCTGGATTGGCTCAAGGCCACCAAGCAGCCCTTCGACGCGTCCAAAGTGCAGCAGCAAGCCTGACTCATGCCAAGCACCTCATCCTCACGTACGACAGGCGGTCGCAAGGCCATTGGCCTGGGTTTCCTGCCCGACGAAGCGCGCCATGGCTTCCTCGTCGATGTGCCCAAGGGCATCGCACCGGCCGAGATGGTCTGCATCTCCGAGCACCGCGGCGCCGAGCTCGACGGCCTGGGCGAGCGCCACAGCAGCCCGCTCAACCCGGCCGATGGTGCGTTGCGCGTGCTGATCGACCGCACCCGGTGGCTGGCCCTGGCCCCCGCCTTCTGGGAAGACGCCAACCGCCGCCTGCGCGCCAACGGCCTGCCGGTGGCCAAGTTCATCAAGAACCCGGCCAAGCCTGTGCCGCTGCACGCCTCGCTGGGCAAGGAGCTGTGCGTGCTCTGCTGGGCGGTGGAAGAAGCGCCGCCGGCCGACATTCCCAATGCCTTGCGCAATTGGGAAGCGCTGGCGCCCGAGGAGCGCTGGTGGCTCTTCACCATGACCGTGGCCACCACCGGACAGGCGCTGCAGAAGGGCATTGGCTGGCGCAAGGCGCTGCGTGCGGCACTGGCCGACAACCCCTTCGTCAAGGGCGAGGGCATGTCCCCGCGCGCCCGCCGCGAGCTGCTCGGCCATTCGCAGCTCTCGTTGAACCTCTGATCCCCCACGATGCCCGCTTTCATCGAAACGCAGTTTCCCATCGCGCGCCTGTCGGCTGAGTCGTACAAGGAGCGCAAGGCCAACAACGGTCAGACGCTCACCCGGTTAGGAAAGTGGTGGGGCCGCAAGCCGTTGATCCTGGTGCGCGCTGCCATCCTGGGCATGCTGATGCCGTCCAGCGCCGACGCGAAAAAGGACCGCGAGGTCTTCCTGCAGATGCTGACCATGGACGACGAGGGCGCCTGGCAGCGCTGTAAGCCCGACGAGGCCCGCAAGCTCGGCCGCGCGCAGCTTCAGGCCTCACCGATGGTCGAGCTGGCCGAGCGAGTGCGTGCCGCGGAACGGGCGCGGCAGGATGCCGGCTCACTGCTGGCGCGCCTCAACGCGCACTTCGGCACTCGCGCCGAGTCGCTCGCGGGCCTGCACTTGGCGCTTGGCGAACAGGTTTTCCGAGCTATGCCCTACGCTGACCGCATCGCGATGTGCGAACGGCCCGAAAACGTGGCTGGCCCGGACGTGGAGTCGTGGGGGTCGATCAACGCGCACCTGGGCACGAGCGCAACCTGCCTGCCAGAACTGGTCGAGCAGCTCGGCCAACGCACCTTCGGCCGCCGGCCGCGCGTGGGCGACAGCTTCTGCGGCGGCGGCTCCATCCCCTTCGAGGCCGCACGCATCGGATGCGACGCCTACGGTTCCGATCTGAACCCCGTGGCAGGCCTGCTCACCTGGGCCAGCCTGAACCTGCTGGGCGGCGGGCCGCAGGTGCAGCAGGAGGTGATGCGCGTCCAGGCCGCAGCGCTGAAGGCTGCCAACGAACAAGTCACTGCCTGGGGCATTGAGCACAACGCGCGCGGCGAACGGGCCGATGCTTACCTGTACTGCGTGGAGGTCAAGCCTGAGGGCTGCAACTACTACATCCCGCTTGCGGGCAACTGGTTGGTTGGCGAGAAGACCCGGGCCGTGTGCCGCTGGCACCCGGTGCACGACTCCGACCGGCTGAAGCCCGAGATCGCGATAGTCGATGACGCCGAGGTCAAGCGCTACAAGGACAAGAAGGGTGCCACCGTTGTGGACAGCCGTGTCGTCGATCCGTTCAACCCGGCACGGACGTGGAGCCTAGAGGCGCTGCGTGGGCCTGACGGATTGCGCCTGTGGACGAACGACGACTTGGTGCCGCGCCCGGGCGATGTGTTTCAGGAGCGCCTCTACTGCATCCGCTGGGTGGACGCCGACGGTAATCGTCGCTATGCCGCGCCGGGCGACGAGGACCTGGAGCGGGAGGCGCAAGTGCTTCAACTGCTTCGCGAGCGATTTTCCGAGTGGCAAACCAAAGGATTTATTCCTTCTAATGCGATGCCTGTCGGTGGCGACAAGACTGAAGAACCGATACGCAATCGCGGCTGGACACACTGGCACCACCTGTTCACGCCACGTCAGCTCTTGACGCAGGGCATCGTTGCGATGCATGCCGCGCGTACTGCTGGCACTCAGGCTGCCCAAGCTGCCTGTTTGTTGGGGGTCGGCCGCATGGCCGACTGGAACTCGCGACTGAGTGCTTGGATGTTCCATGCGACCAATGAGAAGGGCAACCAAGTCTTCTACAACCAGGCGCTCAACTGCCACGCTAACTATTCGGCGAGAGGGTTGTCTAAGCTGGACGACACATTCACGCTGTTTGAAGGCGCCACAAACGAGCGCATTGTTGGGCGCTCAGTCATCGGTACCATCGACGCGCGAGACATCGAGACCCAATGCGATTGTTGGCTTACCGATCCACCGTACGCCGACGCCATCAACTACCACGAACTCGGCGACTTCTTTCTCGCGTGGTACGACAAGCAACTCGCCCGCGCATTTCCCGAATCGACCCCCGACGCGCGTGCCGAACTCGCGGTGCGCGGCGACGGCGACGACTTTCGTCGCTCTATGGTGGAGATCTACAAGAACCTCACCCGCCACATGCCTGACAACGGCTTGCAGATGGTGATGTTTACTCACCAGGACCCGGCCGTGTGGGCCGACCTGGGCATGATCCTGTGGGCCTCAGGCCTGAAAGCCACCGCCGCCTGGACTATCGCCACTGAGACCGAGGCCTCTGGCATCAAGAAGGGCAACTACGTGCAGGGCACCGTGTGCCTGGTGCTGCGCAAGCGCATCGGCGACGAGCCCGGCTTCTTGGACGAGGTGTACCCGCTGGTGGAAGACGAGGTGAAACGCCAGATCACCAGCATGCAGGCGCTGGACGAGGCTGGCGAGCCAAACTTCAACGACGCTGACTACCAGCTGGCCGCCTACGCAGCCGCGCTGAAGGTGTTGACGCAATACGGCAACCTGGACGGTCGCGATGTGGAACACGAGGTATTCGCAGTACGCGGCAGAAATGAAAAGAGCGACTTCCAGGCCGTGATCGAGCGCGCGCTTGTCATTGCCTGCGACACGCTCATCCCGCGCGGGCTCGACGCCAACTGGCGCGACCTGACGCTGGCCGAGCGCTATTACCTGCGCGCGCTGGACATCGAAAGTCGCGGCGAGCGCCGCCAGGGCATGTACGAGGAACTGGCGCGCGGCTTCGGCGTCACCGACATCAGGCCGCTGCTGAAGAGCGACAAGGCAAATGGCGCGCGCATGCACACGGCCAGTGGCTTTGGGGCGGCTGGCCTGGCGCCGCTGGCTGGGACCGCCGATGCCGGTGCCGGCGCGGCGCTGCCCGCCCGCCGGGGCCGTGCGGCCAGCGCCGCGCCGCATCCCTTTGCTGCGGCGCCACTGCGCCACCTGCTGTTTGCGGTGCGAGAGACCATGGCCGCGGATGAGAACCCGGAGCCCGGCCGCCAGTACCTGCGCGACACCTTCGGCCAAGGCTACTGGGCGCAACGCGAGCGCTTGGTCGGTCTGTTGGAATGGCTGGCGCAGTTGGGCAACGCGGTGGGCATGGAAGAGTGGGCGGCCGATTCGCAGGCCGCGCGCATCCTGGCCGGCCGGCTGCGCAACGACCACGCCTGACGCGCCGGGCAACCAGGCATGTTGCGCCACTCCAGCCGCCGCCAGCGCCTCGACAGCACCGTCCTTGCCCAACGGCTGGCCGGTGCGGTGGCCTACGACCGCATCGCCGGCTACTTCCGCAGCAGCCTGTTCGAAGTGGCGGGCGAGGCGCTGGCGCAAGTGCAGGGGCCGGTGCGCATCATCTGCAACTCCGACCTCGATCCGCAGGACTTGGTCACCGCCGCCGCTGCGCAGGCGGCGCTGCGGCGCAGCTGGTGCGCCGGCAAGCCCGAGGTAGCGCCCCCTGTGGCGCTACCGCGCTACAAGGCGCTGTACGAGGCGCTGACCAACAAGCGCATCGAAATCCGCGTGCTGCCTGACGAAGCCTTTGGCCTGATCCACGGCAAGGCTGGCGTCATTCGCCGCGCCGATGGCACGGCGACGGCCTTCCTGGGCAGCGTGAACGAAAGTGCCTCGGCCTGGCGGTTGAACTACGAGCTGCTTTGGGAAGACGACGCGCCCGACACCGTGGCCTGGGTGCAGGAGGAGTTCGACGCGCTGTGGAATGACGCCCGCGCGATGGACTGTTGACGATCGCCCAGAACTGACCCGCTGCGATCATTCAATACTGACCCACCCCTGAAGGCTACCCGAGGGTGCCTTGGTCTGTGGATATCTCTGCGGTTCTGGGGTCTTGGGTCGGTCCTTTCCTGCGTTGCGTCGTTGATCGGGTTCGTGCCGCAGCGGTGGTCGTGCTGCTGTGCCTGAAGCGCCAGGAGTCGTTGCCGCTCTCGACGATGTGGCAGTGGTGCGTGAGCCGGTCCAGCAGCGCA
>CAZZHF010000036.1:0-14006 GCA_964653545.1 uncultured Gammaproteobacteria bacterium
GCGCCGGCCCGAACCGTTTTAGTCTCATCCGAATCTGGAGAACCACATGGCTTTGCCGCGCCGGCAACTCGCCAACGCTGTCCGGGCGCTGGCTATGGATGCGGTGGAGGCCGCCAAATCCGGCCACCCCGGTATGCCGATGGGCATGGCCGATATCGCCGAGATGCTGTGGAATGACGTTCTGCGCCACAACCCGGCCGACCCCCTATGGCCAGACCGCGACCGCTTCGTGGTTTCGAATGGCCACGGCTCGATGCTGCTCTATGCGATTCTGCACCTGACGGGCTACGACCTACCGCTGGATGAACTGAAGCGCTTTCGCCAGCTGCACTCCAAGACCCCCGGTCACCCGGAATACCGCCTGACGCCGGGCGTCGAAACCACCACCGGCCCGTTGGGCCAGGGCCTGGCCAATGCGGTTGGGATGGCGATCGCCGAGCGGCGCCTGGCGGCCGAGTTCAATCGCCCCGGCCAGACTATCGTCGATCACCACAGCTACGTGTTCGTCGGTGACGGTTGCCTGATGGAAGGGGTGTCGCACGAGGCCTGCTCGCTTGCCGGCACGCTCGGTTTGGGCAAACTGATCGCGCTGTACGACGACAACGGCATTTCCATCGATGGCCAGGTCGCCGGCTGGTTTGCCGATGACACGCCGACGCGTTTCGAAGCCTATGGCTGGCAGGTCATTGGTAACGTGGATGGCCATGACGCGATTGCCGTTGCGGCAGCCCTGGCCGAGGCACGGGCTGACACGGCCCGGCCCAGCCTGATTTGCTGCCGCACGGTTATTGGCTTTGGCGCACCGCATAAGCAGGGCAAGGCATCCAGCCACGGCTCGCCGCTGGGCGCCGAGGAGATCGCCGCCGCCCGGGCCGCGCTGGGATGGCAGTATGGTCCGTTCGAAATTCCGACCGATGTGTACGCCGCCTGGGACGCCCGTCCGCGTGGGGCAGCACTGCAAACCGACTGGCAGGCCCGTTTCGACCGTTACGCGGCCGAACACCCGGCTCTCGCGGCCGAGTTCCAGCGCCGTGTGGCAGGCACGTTGCCAGCCGATTTCGACGCCCAGGCGCAGGCCATCGTTACCGGCTTCCAGGCCGACGCGAGGGACGTCGCCAGCCGTCAGGCCTCGCAACTGGCGCTCGAAGCCTTCGGGCCGCTGTTGCCGGAGCTGCTCGGCGGATCCGCCGATCTTACCGAGTCGAACCTCACCCATTGGTCCGCTGCGCAGACGCTCGACGCCGCGCAGCCCGCTGGCCAGCATCTGCATTACGGGGTGCGCGAGTTCGGCATGACTGCGATCATGAACGGCATCGCCCTTCATGGCGGCTTGCTGCCCTACGGCGGTACCTTTCTGGTGTTCTCGGATTACGCCCGAAATGGCCTGCGCATGGCGGCGCTGATGGGCCTGCGGGTGGCGTATGTGCTTACCCACGACTCGATCGGTCTGGGCGAGGACGGTCCTACGCACCAGCCCGTTGAGCACGTGTCCAGCTTGCGGCTGATTCCGGGCCTGAGCGTCTGGCGTCCGTGCGATGCCGCGGAGACGGCCGCTGCCTGGGTGCAGGCATTGACCGCGGGTGGGCCGACGGCGCTAGCCCTGTCGCGCCAGAAACTGCCGCACCAGGCGCGCGATGCCGGCCAGTTGGCAGCGATTGGCCGCGGTGGCTACGTGCTGGCGGATGCCGACGGCGAAGTCGACGTCATTTTCGTTGCCACGGGATCGGAAGTGGCGCTGGCCATGACGGCGCGCGAGCGCCTGGCGAGCGAGGGTGTTGGCGTGCGGGTGGTGTCCATGCCCTGTTTGGAGCGCTTCGCGGCGCAGGACGCGGCATACCGCGATGCCGTACTCCCACCGGCAGTCACGGCGCGCGTGGCCGTGGAGGCGGGGGTTTCCGATTTGTGGTGGCGCTACGTGGGGGATCGCGGGCAAGTGATCGGCCTGGATCGCTTCGGCGAATCGGCCCCAGCCGGCGATCTGTTCGCGCATTTCGGTTTCACCAGCGAGGCCCTGGTTGCCGCGGCTCGCGGACTCATCGGGGAACTGTCGCGCGCCGGCCGCGTAGCGGCCAATTAATCAAGCAGTCCAACGATTTTTGCAAGGAGAAGGGCAATGGCGATCAAGGTAGCAATCAACGGGTATGGCCGCATCGGACGCAACGTGCTGCGCGCGCTCTACGAGAGCGACCGTACCGGCGAGATACAGGTGGTGGCTGTGAACGATCTTGGCGACGCCGGGATTCTGGGCCACCTGACGCGCTACGACACCGCCCATGGCAAGTTCCCCGGCACCGTCGAAGTGACGCACGACGCGCTGATCGTCAACGGCGACCGCATTCGCGTTACCGCCGAGCGGGATCCGGCCAAGCTGCCGTGGGCCGAGCTCGGAGTCGACGTCGTACTTGAGTGCACCGGCTTTTTTGCCAGCAAGGACAAAGCCTCGGCGCATTTGCGCGCCGGTGCCCGCAAGGTGGTGATTTCGGCCCCGGCCGGGGGTGTGGACGCCACTGTCGTCTATGGCGTGAATCACAACGTGCTCAAAGCCGGCGACACGGTCGTGTCGAATGCCTCCTGCACCACCAACTGCCTGGCGCCGCTGGCTCAGGTGCTGCACCAGAAAGTCGGCATCCTGCAAGGGCTGATGACCACCGTGCATGCGTACACCAACGACCAGGTGCTGACGGACGTCTATCACGAGGATGTGCGTCGCGCCCGTTCGGCCACGCAGTCCATGATCCCCACCAAGACCGGCGCGGCGGCGGCGGTGGGTCTGGTGCTGCCGGAACTGAAAGGAAAACTGGACGGCTTCGCCATCCGCGTGCCGACCATCAACGTATCGATTGTCGACCTCACCTTCACGGCCGGGCGCGCGACCAGCGTGGACGAGATCAACGCCGCGGTGCTTGAGGCGGCAAACGGCAGACTCAAGGGCGTCCTCGCCTACACCGACGAGCCGCTGGTGTCGGTGGACTTCAACCACAATCCGGCCTCGTCGACCTACGATGCGACCCTGACCAAGGTCATCGACGGCACGCTGGTCAAGGTCTGCTCCTGGTACGACAACGAGTGGGGTTTTTCCAACCGCATGCTGGACACGGCGCTCGCGCTGGCCAAGGTCGGCTGAGCACGCGCTGGATGGACGAGCCATTATCCGTACTGCGCATGGTCGACCTGGATCTGGCCGGCAAGCAGGTGATGATTCGCGCCGACCTTAACGTGCCCGTGCAGGACGGCGCCATCCTGGACGACACACGTATCCGCGCGTTTGTGCCGAGTGCGCAGGCGGCACTGGCGGCCGGCGCGGCGGTGCGGGTGCTCTCGCACCTGGGTCGGCCCAAGGAAGGAGCGTTCGATGCCAGCGCCAGCCTGGCGCCTGTGGCGGTGCGGCTTGGCGAGTTGCTCGGCCGGCCGGTGCGCTGCGAACGCGACTGGTTGGACGGCACAGTCATCGCCCCGGGAGACCTGGTTCTGTGCGAGAACGTGCGCTTCAACGTTGGCGAGAAAAAAAACGACGAGGTCCTGTCGCGGCGCATGGCGGCCCTGTGCGACGTCTACGTGATGGACGCTTTTGGTACCGCGCATCGCGCCGAGGCATCCACCCATGGCGTGGCGAAATACGCGACGGTGGCCTGTGCCGGACCCTTGCTGGTGGCGGAGCTCGACGCCCTCGAAAAGGCCCTTGCTGCCCCCAAACGGCCAGTGGTGGCCATCGTCGGCGGCGCCAAGGTGTCGAGCAAGCTCGCCGTGCTGACCCATTTACTGACCAAGGTCGACCGCCTGATCGTCGGCGGTGGCATTGCCAATACCTTTCTGGTGGCCGCGGGGCACAGTGTCGGTCGTTCCCTGTACGAGCCTGCGCTGGTCGACACGGCGCGCGATCTGCTGAAGCAGGCGACGGCGCTGGGGCGACCGATTCCCCTGCCAACGCGCGTGGTGGTCGCGACTGAAATCGGCGACACCGTGCCAGCGGCGGTCAAGGACGTGGCCGACGTGGACGACGACGAAATGATTCTTGATTTCGATCCCGAGTTCGCGCGCGAGCTGGGCAACATCGTGCGCGGCGCCGGCACGCTGGTATGGAACGGTCCGCTCGGGGTTTTTGAATACCCGGCATTTGCCCAGGGGACGCGGCTGCTGGCGCAGGCAGTCGCCGAATCGACGGCGTTTTCCATCTGCGGCGGCGGCGAAACCCTGGCCGCCATCGCCAAATTCGGCATAGCTGACCGGGTGTCGTACATTTCAACCGGTGGCGGCGCCTTCCTGGAAGTGCTGGAGGGCAAAACCCTGCCGGCCGTGGCCATGCTGCGCGAGCGGGCGGCCGCCAAACAATAAATTCGCTCGCTGCTGCACCCGTTCGGGGCAGGCGCCGACGCACCACGAGGAGACGACGACATGACACAGCGTTTTGCTGGCAAGGTGGCAATCGTGACCGGCGGCGGTGCGGGAATCGGGCGCGCCATCGTTGACGAATGGGTCCGGGACGGTGGCAGCGTCACCATTTGTGACATGGATCTGCACGCCGCCGAGAAGGCGGCTGCCGAAGTCGCCGCGGCCGGCGGCCAGGCGCTGGCTCTGGAAATGGACGTCAACAACGTCGAAGCCGTGGCCAGCATGGTGCCGGCCACGGCCAAGCGTTTCGGGGGCCTTGACGTGCTGTTCAACGTCGCCGGCAACAACATGATGAAAAACGTCGAAGAAGCCAACGATGAGGAGTGGCACTTCATCGTCGACACCAACCTGACCTCGGTCTATCGCTGCTCGCACGTGGCGATCCCCGAGATCAAGAAGCGCGGCGGTGGGGTCATCATCAATATCGCTTCCACGGCCGGGATACTGGCCGAGAACCGCTGCGCCGCCTATTCGGCGGCAAAGGCCGCGGTGATCAACCTGTCCAAGAACATGGCCATGGACTTCGCCCGCCACAACATCCGTGTAAATGCCATCTGCCCCGGTGGCACCTGGACGCCGCGCATCCGCGGCTATATGGCGCGCTTCCCGGAGCACCAGAAGATGATGACCGACGTATGCGCCATGGAGCGCATGGCCGAGCCGCACGAGATTGCCAAGCCGGCGGTGTTCCTGGCTTCCGACGATGCGTCATTCATCACCGGAGCGGCGCTGGTGGTGGACGGCGGCATGACCGCCGGCAAGCGTTTCGAACTGTTCGACTCGATATGAGTACCAGGGCCGTGAACATACCGGTCGCGTCATGAGCGTCGACTCGCTGATCACGCTGCCGCAGGTCGACCTGTCCAGCTACGGCTGTCCGCTGCACTACGTCAAGGCGCGTCAAACCTTGTCGCGCATGGGGCCAGGCGAACGGGTAGCCTTCCTTTTCGCGGCGGGTGAATCGGCCGAGCAAGTTCGCGATAGCCTGGCCCAGGATGGACATCGGGTGCTAACAGTACGGACACAGGGCGACACCTTGCGGGTGGAAGTGGCCAAGGCCGGATGATCTGAAGGGGGGGAGGAGGCGACTGGGCCACAGGCTGTGTTTGTTCGACCCGTTCGGGGGCGCATGCAGGGGGACTGGGTAATCTTTTTACTCCTCGCCCACCATGCCAATCCGTAGCATTGCCGCCTCAAGTTCGGCTCCTGAGGCGCCCCAGCTGGGCTGTGGGCCATAACTGACCGCGCCTAGTTCCAAGGCCGCCAACAGTCCCTCGGCCAGGGCTCCTGCATCACCTGCTGGAACCAGCCGGTCCGGAAAATCCCGCAGTATCCAGCCCGTGCTGGCCGTGCGGCTGGCCACCACCGGACGGCCGCAGGCCATCGCCTCGTACAGCTTGATGGGATAGCTGTAGTCGCCGAAGGCGCCGGGCGTGTTCATCACCGCCACCACGTCCAGCGCCTGGTACAGCGCCGGCATGTCCGCGTCCGGCAGGTAGCCCAGCCAAAGCGCATCCGCCGGCACCTCCACTCCCGCAAAGCGCCGGCCGGTCAGCACTAGCCGCGCATCCGGCCGCTGCGCGCGCACGCGGGTCATGGCGTCGAACAGGGTGCGCATGTCCCGGCTGGGATGAATGCCGCCCGCGTAGCCGATCAGCGCCCCGTGCGCCGGCAGGCCAAGGCGCGCGCGTGCGAAAGCGGCATCGCCGGGCACAAAACCCACCGGATCGGCCGCCATCGGCAGCACCAGCGTCGCCGCCGGATCACGCCTTGCACCGATCAAAGCTGCCAGCGTCGGGCCCGCCACAGTCAGCAGGTCGGCCCGCGCCGCCGCGCGCCGCCAGGCCGCGTGCAGCGGCCGCGCCCAGGGGATGTAGCTGGCGTAGTTGTCGTAGGCATCCACCCACAGTCGGGCGCCCCCGCGTCGGGCAAGCTGCGACGCAAGCACCGCGTACCAGGTGTCCGAAAGGCCGCCGATCCAGTCCGGCCGCTCCGACCGCACCAGCCGCTGCGCGAGCGCCAGATAACGCGCCGTCCCCATGCCGCGCACGCCGATGGACCGCACCGTCACGCCATCGCGCTCCACCCACGCGTCCGGCTCGTTCAGATAACTGGCCAGCAGCACCGTCACCCGGTGCCCATGTCGCGCCAGTTCCGAGGGCAGATGGTGGAAGCGGCCGAACGGGCGCTCTAGCAGGTCGCGGTTCTGGGGGCGGCGTTTGCTCGCGATTACAAGGTGCATTTGCGTAACTTGCCTCGCACCCTGTCGCCTACACTCGCACGAACACTGCCCGCAAATGATCCCGCGGAAAAGGCGACCGCGGGCGCGACGCGACCGAAACTCCAAAGAATTCCCCGGCTTTCCGATAAAGCCTAGGAGCTACAGCATTGACGCCGATCTTCGCCAGCTGGAACACCTTCCCAAACGCACTTCGCTCCCGCCAACTTTTGTGCCTGACCGTAATCAAAGACCTCAAAGCAAACCCGTTCGAGGCGGCTAGGAATTCAAGGCTCTTTTTATTCCAAAAGACGTTGTGTTCCAAGAGGTCGGAATACCACCATTCTCCGAAGCTCTTCCGCGGCCCCAAAAAATCTGAATCGCCGGTTTCAACCACCAGCATGCCCCCAACCGAAACAATTTCCGCCAGCCGACGAAATGCTACAGCAGGGTGGTGTAAGTGCTCAAAAATGTCGAAACAGCTGACTAAAGAATAAGGCCGGCCACTCCATTCGCAATCGTCATCGTCTAGCCATCCGCGAATAAATTCCCCGCCCCCGGAAACAGCGGCACCAGCGCCGAAATCTGCTATGTCCATCGCAGATCTGCGACCGAGCGGCCCAGGTATCGCAAGGAGGAGGCCTCCATCCGCTGCGCCGACGTCCAATAAATCGAGTCGGCCGGAAGCATATTCAACTGTCGATTCAAACCAACTTACCTCAGCCTTATAGGAGTACCTTTTGCCCCATGGGTTAACTTTAGTGTTTTTGAAAATCTCCTCAAGCAGGTCTTTGCTAGGCTGCGGACTCCTGTAAATCAGGCCGCATCTTTGACAAGAATAAAATTTGATCGCGCCACCCGGCACGTTGACGGTCTGGTCAAGAAATCTAAACTCCCGCTTGTCATGTGTGTCGATCAAGTTCGAATTAGACGCGTGGCAGCCAGGGCAAGCCTCAAGAATATGCCATCCCAGCCGCGTGTTTTCGTTCACGGATATGAGCTGTCCAGAACTGTGAAGAGATTGCGTCATGTACGCCACAATGACGTGCATATAATTTTTGTCTCGTCGCACCGATCACGATACTTCCTGGCTATATCACGGACCTCGTCCATAAGCCCAGATTCTAGCGTGGTCGGGATAAGTCCAAGTTTAAGAAGGCCATTATTTTCGACATGGAGATCGTTCTCGTCCGCTTCGTTGCGGGGGTTCTGCAAATACTCCACAGGAGATCCGGTCGCGCCTTGAATCAGGTTGGCTAGATCCCTAACTCTGTATGTTTCTGTCATTTGATTAAAAATTTGAACTCTGGAGCCGGCCAGGGGGGGGTTCTCCACAGCCAGCTGGACACAACGGACGGTATCCTGGATATGGATAAAGGCCCTTGTTTGCCCCCCTGTGCCGTGGACAGTAAGAGGGTGTCCTATTGCGCTTTGCATAAGAAAACGATTTAAGACCGTTCCGTAATCACCATCATAGTCGAACCTATTAATGAGCCGCTCGTCCATCTTGGTTTCCGACGTCTGGGTTCCCCACACGATTCCTTGGTGTAGATCGGTGACGCGGACTGAGTCATTTTTGTTGTAATAGAAGAATAATAATTGATCCAGCGTTTTTGTCATGTGGTAGACGCTTCCCGGATTAGCGGGATACAAAATCTGATTGTCTAGGTATGATCCGCCCTCCGTTTGAACTTTGATGTCCAAATATCCCTCCGGGATGCGCATTCCGGCTGACCCGTATCCGTACACGCCCATGGTTCCGAGGTGAATAATATGTGCGTCCGACCCACTTTCCACGACTGCCGCCAGAAGGTTGTGCGTTGCGTTTATATTATTATCGACGGTGTACCGCTTATGGTGGCTCGATTTCATGGAGTAAGGTGCCGCGCGTTGCTCTGCAAAATGAATGATAGCGTCAGGGCGCCATTCCAGCATTAGGTCGAGAAGACGGCGGTAATTTTGCGCAACGTCGAGTGACACGTAAGGAATCTGGGTGCCAGTTATTTCCTTCCATGTTTTAAGGCGGCGGCTTATTGGCTGGATTGGCGTTAGGGAGTCACACTCGAGCTCTACGTCAATCTTCCGCCTCGAAAGGTTATCAATAACAATCGTCTCATGGCCAAGCGCAGAGAGGTGTAGCGTTGTTGGCCACCCGCAGAAGCCATCTCCGCCCAATATAAATATTCTCATCTACCGTGCCTCCGAGAAAAGAAGGGTTCGAGAAAAGGTCGCGGATTCAAACTAGACATGAGGCGTCTTTTTGTGTGTCCGAATATCAGGTGCGGAATTACGTAGTGTCGTTCGAAATACGCGTCAGCCCTTGCTGACCGAACGATATTTGTGGGGTGTGTCAAGCGCTCGGGCAAAGAGTGAGTAGGTGTCCTGGCGAGCGGGCTCCCGGACCATGTCGTATTTGTGGAGTCCTCGCCGTAACCCAGATTGGTTATTAAGTTGATGCTCGGGATGATCGAGAGCAGATTCTGGGCCCATAGTGAAAATTGCCAGTAATAATCCCAGTTCGGAAGATCGGAAAAAACTCGCTTACGGATAGTCCGGCGCCAGAACAGGCGAGACAAAGGGCTCTGGAGTCGAGCATTCCATAAGGCACTTTCCAGAAGCGTGCGGCGGGCGCGAGGAGTCACGGGAAGGGCGGGGCGGGCGAGCCAAGCACGTCGCCATGTGGCCCATCCCCAAGTGTGTGAGTAACGGGAGAAGTAATAGGACGCCGCACTTTCGTTGTTGTACCGGGATTGCTTGTCGAGAGGCTTGGTTCCGCTGATTGATGCGATCTCTGGAGTTTGGCGATAGTGCCGGAGCAGTTCGGAGCAGAAAGTGAAGAAGGAATTGTTTGGCAAGCAATCGTCTTCAAGAATTATCCCTTCGGAAACGTGTCGAAAAAACCAAGTGATTGCGTCCGGTATGGCGGCACGTGAGCCAAGATTTGCCGGGCGGAACAATGTATGTAAATCGCACGGCCAGTCGACGTTCAGCGCGATAGCGCGTGCCTGGGCGGTACGCTCGGTGTCGGTCAGCACGTTTGCCCGCGGCCCGTCGGCCGCGATGAACAAGCGGCTAGGGCGGCGCTCCCGGATCGCGGCAAAGGATCGCGCGGTATGTGCTGGGCGGTTGAAGATCAGGTAGAGCACCGGGGTGTCGAAGGATGTCAAGTTGCTCATCGGGTTGTAGCTACGGTACAAAACGGTGGGACTGGTGGGAACGGGAGAAGAAGCAGTGCGCGAGTTTGCAGGCGCATGAAGCGACGCGTGTCTTCGTAAACAAGGTTAGTAAAAAATGCGGCGGATGCTTGAGCAGCAAGCGTTCCGACTGCGGCGCCAACAGCTCCGAACCTTGGGATGAGTGCCAAGTTGAGTAACAGGTTAACCGCTGCGCCTATCACCGTCCGCATGAGACTGAAGCGTGTGCTATTACGAGCGACCAACCATTGCCCTTGCATCACACCCAAAACCACGAAAAGCGCGGACCAGAAATGCACGGTCAGTACAGGCGCAAAGTTCGCGTATGTCGGCCCGTAGACAAAATCCAGAATCGCGGCTGGAGCGAACATTGTTGCGATGATCGCCACGTATGTCACCGCGATCAGACCCCGGGTATAGGCATATAGCGGTATCAGGTACCTCTGACTATTGGGGGCGCCGCACCTCAAGAGCATTGGTCCGACAACAGATGCTACCGTCATCGGCAGAACGTACCAAAGCTCACTGATACGCGCTGCGGCAGCGAAGCCCCCAACCGCGGCGTCGCCGACGAAGTAAGCGAGCATAACCTGATCAGTCCGCATGTAGAGCATGACGGCCACGCCTGAAAGCACCAGAGGCCAGGCGTCGCGGAGCAACTCGCTTGCGGTGTCATGGTTGGCGCGCAATGGGGCTGTTGTGGTAGTACCGCGCAGCATCCATCCTCGTGCAAGGGCGAGAAACACAAGGTCGGCGACCGTTAGCCAGGCAAAAGCGTACACACTAGCGTGCAGCGCAAGCAGGGTGGCGGCGACAACGAGATAACCTGCCGTGGCCACTGTTCTTGCAATTGAGACGGTTGCCATTTGGCCGCGGGCACGCAGCGCGTACTCCCCTGCTGCGGGCCATTGAAACAACAGACTCAGGGAAGCAATGAAGATCAGCGCGCCGGTGTCGGAATTCGTCCGAACAAGTAGCAGCCCCGCTGCCGACGTGAGGAGTACGGCAACAACCCCGCCGATGCCTTGAAGCAGGGCGGTAGTCCCCAGGACCGTGCCAGATTGTTCCGGGTGCACAACAAGGTTACGCACGCAGATCTGGTCCAGCCCCAGAGCCACCAGCGGACCAAACAGGGCGACGACGGCCAGTGCTGTGCTCAGGCGCCCGAAATCGTCAATCCCAAGCTGACGTGCGATGAGCGTGATCACGACAAAGCTCACCGCGAGGCGTCCCACACGTTCGGCAAGCGAGACAAGAATTGCGTGGCCCATTGGTTTTCGTCAGAGCCGAAATGGGATAGGTGGTGACGGGCCGGAACGGGCAGCCAAGAGGTTCTGGTCGACGAAAAAGTTGGGTAAAGGCCAAATAAAACCATCGAGCGCCATCAGGCCGTGCTGCAGGAGCCGAAAAAACCTGCATTCCGGCAGCACGCGCGTGAAATCATCGAAATAGGTACGCGCGGCAATGTTCATGGTATTGAACTCGAATTGCGCCCAATGCTCAGCGCTTGCGGCCACCGTGGCGGGAGTGCCGGTGGGTACGTCTAGTTCTGCGCCTTCGGTGTCTACCGTGAGAAAGTGCACGTGCTGTAACTTACGCGTCGGCAAGAGCGCAGCCAGGGTGGTCAGAGGCATTTCTACGCGCACCGTCTTGTCGTTTGCGCGGGGAACTTCGGCGAGCAACGGGGCCCATATGGACGTCGGCTGGTCCGCGGGGAATACAGTGGATGCGGCGTCCTGCCCACTTCCGGCAGCAGTGGGTGGAACCGTGAAGCCATGCATCGACGCGGCGTTTGAGTGGCGGGGTTCGGTTCCAGCGAACTTATGCGGGCTTGTGGAATCAGGCCGCCTGCGAGTGTTGCGTACTCACGTACGTTGCCGCCCACATCGACGACACAAGGTGCCTGGAAAGTCGCGCCAACTTGCTCTAGTACCCAAGCTTCACCACTCACACAGGGCGACCACCAATTCTGAATGTGTAAGCCGCGCAGCGCGAATTTTAGGAAGGCGGTATAGAAGCCGACCCAAGCGGTCCTGCCGAATAACCGCAGGTACAGGTTCCAGAATGTCATGTCATGTCAACCATGGTGCTGGCGTGGGTTGCTTTGTGCTCTTGTGCCGAGTTCGCTTAAACGTGCTTGTGGTAACAGTGCAACGCCGCGATTACGTGGAACCGAAGGTGGCGATTGGTGCCAGGGTATCGACGAAATTGTGAGTGCGCTTGAGGGCCGGCGGCATGGCGTCGGGCCGCCCGGAGTACTCACGCATAAGGCGGTTTTGGACAAGGCGCATGGCGGGCCAATCGTTGGCATTTTGGGTCAGCCCCTGCCGCAGGGCGCGGGCCGTTCGTCCGGCAAAGGCGGACTCCTATACCGAGTAGAGGCTGGTTTGAGCTCAGGCCTGAAGTACGATAATTTCGCGGTGACTGTTAGCGTGGCGGGGGTTTCCAGGGTCTTGATCGCGATATCCTATGGAGCCTAGTGGTGCCTTGTAAGCACAGCAAAACTCCGCGATGACGCCAGACCGCGCGACGGCGGGGTAGCCGTTACGACTCCCGTAATCTGACTGCATCAGTCCGCCAGCAGATCCCGATACGCGGCTGCAAGCCCGCGACGAAGGTCAGTACCGGCCTGCCAGCCCAACGCATTGAGCCGCGATACATCTAGCAGCTTGCGCGGCGTGCCGTCCGGCTTGCCGGTGTCGTATTCAACTTCGCCGGTAAATCCCACGGTTTGACGCACCAGCTCGACCAGCTCGCGGATGGTGATGTCTTTTCCCACGCCGATGTTCACGAGCGGTGCAAGACCCAAGTTACAGGACTCAAAGGGTGACGCTGCTGGCCACAGCAGACGATCGAAGTCCGCATCCGCCAGATTCATCAGGTAGACACAGGCATCGGCCACATCATCGCTATAGAGGAATTCGCGTCGCGGGGTCCCGGTTCCCCACACGGTGACACTTGTATCGCCGCGCTGGGTAGCATCATGAAAGCGACGCAGCAGTGCCGGGATGACATGACTGTCCTGCGGGTGGTAGTTGTCTCCCGGCCCGTACACATTGGCTGGCATCGCCGCCAGGTAGCGGGTGCCGTGCTGACGGTTGTAGCTCCAGCACATTTCTATGCCCGCGATCTTGGCCAGTGCATAGGGCCGGTTGGTCGGCTCCAGCGGGCCGGTGAGCAGGTATTCCTCTTTCAGGGGCTGCGGGGCGAGCTTGGGGTAAATGCAGCTTGAGCCCAGGAACAGTAGCCGGCGGACGCGGTGCCGCCACGCGCTATGCAAAACGTTGGTCTGGATCGCGAGGTTGTCCCGGATGAAATCCGCAGGGTAGGTATTGTTGGCGAGGATGCCGCCGACCCGGGCGGCGGCAAGGAAAACGTAATCGGGTTTTTCCTGAGCAAAGAACGCTTCGGTAGCGGTCTGGTCAGTCAGATCGAGCTCTGCGTGACTGCGGGTGACCAGATGCGAAAAGCCGTAGGTGCCGAGCGTCCGCAGCAGGGCCGAGCCAACGAGGCCACAATGGCCGGCGATGTAGATTTTTGATTGGAGATTCATGCCCAGGCGCTGGTTTACGAGTCAACGATGAGCGCGATGGCTATGGAAAAGATCGCCAAGACTTCTAGGGCCGGTGACAGGGCAATCGCGGCGACCGACGTTCCGCGCTAATCGCGCCGGCTTACTCCTGATGGTCATAGGACTTGAATCCGGCCAGCTTGACCAAGGCATCGCGCTTGGCGACTGAGTAGTCAGCTTCGACCATTTCCTTGACCAGCTCAGGCAATGTGGTTGCCGGTGACCAGCCAAGTTTTGCGCGTGCCTTGCCGGCGTCGCCGAGCAGGGTTTCTACTTCCGTCGGACGAAAGTAGCGCGGATCGACACGCACGATGGCCTGACCCGGCTTGATCCGGAGTGTATTCCGGTCGCTGACCGGGCCGGTGGTGATCTGCTCCGCGTAGCCTACTTCGTCGACACCCTGGCCTTCCCAGCGCAGGCCAATGCCCAGTTCAGCCGCGGCCAATTCCACGAACTGACGCACGCTGTACTGCACGCCGGTGGCGATGACGAAGTCTTCGGGCTGCGCCTGTTGCAGCATCAGCCACTGCATCTCGACATAGTCGCGAGCGTGGCCCCAGTCGCGCAGGGCCGACAGGTTTCCCAGGTACAGACACTCCTGCAAGCCCAACGCCAAACGGGCCAGGGCGCGGGT
>CAZZHF010000037.1:0-13859 GCA_964653545.1 uncultured Gammaproteobacteria bacterium
AGTTCTGGATGTCCATGTTGATGGCGCGCCCGGCGATGTACACCGCGCCCAGGAATCCCCAGGCCAGGATCAGCAAAATGGCCCGATCACTGGCCAGCTGGCGAAACTCCTTGAGCACCATCGCGCCAAGCCGGCCCCACATCAGCCGATCCTCTTGCGCAGCAGCAGCAGGGCCAGCCCGTAAGCCACCGCTGCGTAGACCGCAAGCGCCGCCAGCGACGGCCAGTAGAAGTCGACACCAAGGCCCTTCAGGTAGCTGCCGCGCACTACTGTCATGAAATGCGTGGCGGGGATCAGCCGGGAGATGAATTGGCCGAGCGGGTCCATGGCGGCGACCGGCGTGAGGAAACCGGAATAGTTGAAGGCCGGGGTGACGGTGACCAGGAAGGTGGTCAGCATGGCGGTGAGCTGGCTACGACTCAGAATCGAGATCAGCAGGCCGACGCCGATGGTGCACACCGAATACAGCACGGCGCCCAGGCTCAGGATGACGAAGCTGCCGACGAAACGGACCTCGAACACCAGCCGGGAGATGGCGTAGATCAGCAGGTAATCGAGCAGCGCCACGGCCAGGTACGGCAGCAGCTTGCCCAGAATGATCTCGACCCGGCGTACCGGCGAGGCATAGAAGTTGAAGATGGTGCCCGATTCGGTCTCGCGCGCGATCAGCAGCGCACCCAGGATCGCCGGGAACAGCATCAGGATCAGCACCAGCAGACCCGGCACGATGGTGTTCTTGCTCTCCAGCGACGGGTTGTACCAGACCGACAGGTCCATCTGCACCGGCGGCACGACGTTGTCGCCACCCAGCGCCAGGCGCAGCAGGCGCTGATTGTAGAGGCCGTTGACGGCCGCAACGTAGGCGTTGATGACCCCGGCGCGAGTGGGGAACGAGCCGTCCACGGTAACGCCGACGCTGGCCGGTCGACCGCTGGCGATGCGCCGCCCGAAATCGGGCGGGATGTCGATGATCACCCGTGCCCGCCCGGAGCGCAGCCAGCGCTCCAGGGTCGGCGGGTCGGTTTCGACGCCGACCAGGCTGAAGTACTCGGAATGTATGTAACTGTCGATGTAGGCGCGGCTGTAGGGCGAACGGTCGTGGTCCGCAAATGCCAGCGGCAGATTTTTCACATCCAGCGACAGGCCGAAGCCGAACAGCACGATCATGATCATCGGGATCACAAACGACAGCCCCAGGTAGATCGGGTCGCGCACAAGTTCGCGCGTTTCCTTCACGACGATGGCCGAGGTTCGGCGCAGCAGCTTACGCACGGTCCGCCTCGTCACGGCTGACGAAGTGCACGAACGCTTCCTCCATGCTCAGACCGAGCTGGCGAGGCTGACAATCGATCCCGGCCTCGCGCATCAGCGCTACCGCCTGGGCGTGGTCGGTGTCGGGTCGGGCGGTCTGCCACTGGATGCGCCGGCCGTACAGCATGGCGTCCGGAAACGCCGCATGCAGCGCCTGGTAGGCGGTCGCAAAGTCCGGCGCATCCACGGCCAGTATCGGACCGCCTTGCTGCTGAGCGCGCTCGCGCAGCTGGGCCGGTGTGCCGCTGGCGATCAGCCGGCCCTGATGCATCAGGCCGAGGCGATCGCAGTGCTCGGCCTCGTCCATGTAGTGGGTCGATACCAGCACGGTGATGCCGCCGCGCCGCGCCAGCAGGTGCACCAGGTCCCAGAACTGGCGCAGCGCCAGCGGGTCCACGCCCGAGGTCGGCTCGTCCAGAAACAGCAATTTCGGTTCGTGCAGCAGCGCCGCGGCCAGGGCGACCCGCTGGCGCAGGCCGGATGGCAGGTCGCGGGTCATGCGCGGCGCGTAGTCGACAAGATCAAGCCCGCGCAGCAGCGTGTCGATACGCCCGGCACGCTGCGCGCGCGTTATGCCATACAGGCCAGCGTACAGGTCCAGGTTGGCGCTGACAGTCAGGTCGCGGTACAGCGAGAAGCGCTGTGACATATAGCCGATGCGGGCGCGTAACTGACGCCGCTGGTGCCCGCCGGCAAGATCAATTCCCAGCACCTGTGCGTGCCCGGCGCTCGCCGCCTGCAGACCGCTGAGCACCTTTATCAGCGTGGTCTTGCCGGCGCCGTTGGGGCCGAGCAGGCCAAATATCTCGCCGGCTTGAACCGATAGGCTCACCGCATCCACGGCGGTGAAAGCGCCAAAGCTGCAGGTAAGGGCGTCGGTGGACACCGGCGGTGCCCGGTCCGGGGAGTCATCGGTCGCTGTGGTCAAAGCGTCGGCGAAACTCTGCGGCCGGCCATCGCCTGGCAGGGCGGTGTGGACCAAGCGCTGCACGAACACATCCTCCAGACTGACCGGGATGTCGCGCACCTGTGCTTGCGCCATACCCGCGGCGTGCAGGCGCCCGGCAAGGTCGACCTGGCCGTCGTCGAGCATGACGTGCACCTCCCGGCCGAACACGGCGATGGACCGGGTTTCCGGCCAGCCGGCCAGCCGCGGCAGGAGTTCTTGCGGCGCTGCGCCGGATACCGCCACCAGCCGCCCGGGCAAGGCCGCACACAGCGCCTGCGGCGTGCCCTCGGCGATCAGTCGGCCGTGTTGCATCAGGCCGACGTAGGTGCACCGTTCGGCCTCGTCCATGTAGGAAGTGGTCAGCAGTACCGTCACCTCGCGCGTGGCGACCAGATCCTGAATGATGGTCCAGAAATCGCGCCGCGAGATCGGGTCCACGCCCGTGGTGGGCTCGTCCAGCAACAGGATGTCGGGCAGGTGGATCAGGGTGCAGATCAGGGCCAGCTTCTGGCGCATGCCGCCCGACAGCTTGCCGGCCGGCCGGTCCAGGAACGGGGTCAGGCGCGTCATCGCCAGTAACCGCTGGGCATTGGCGCGAAAGTGCTCTTCCGGCACTTGGCGCAGGGCGCGAAAAAACGCGATGTTCTCGGCCACGCTGAGCGTGTCGTACAGGTTAAGCCCCAGCCCCTGCGGCATGTAACCGATCAGCGGCTTGACCGCTTCGGGCCGGCGCAGCACGTCGACTCCGGCGACCTCGGCGCGGCCGGAATCGGCCGACAGCACGCCGGCCAGCACCTGCAGGATCGAGGTTTTGCCGCTGCCATCCGGGCCGATCAGGCCGTAGACGCGCCCCTTGTCCACATTGAAGGACACCCCGTCGACCGCCAGCACCCGGCCGCGCGAGTAGGTCTTGTGCAGGCTATCGACGCGGATGACGGCCGACACCGGAGTGCTCACGGCGTACCGGCCGCCTCGCCTGCGCCCGGGTGTTGTTCTTGGACGCCGGTGTCGATGCGACCGTCGGCCGGCATGCCCGGCTTCAGTACACCGCCCGGGTTTTCGGTCAGCGACAGCTCGACCGCGAACACCAGCTTGACGCGCTCTTCCTTGGTCTCGACGTTCTTGGGCGTGAACTCGGCGGCGGTGGCGATTCGGGTGACCTTGGCCGGGAAGGCGCGGTCCGGGTAAGAGTCGACGCGCACCTGCGCCCGCTGCCCCAGGGCCACGCGGCCGATCAGCGGCTCCGGCACGTACACCTTCAGGTACAGGCGATTCAGGTCCACCAGCGAGAACAGCGGGCTGCCGGGGGTCACCTGCTCCCCAAGCTCCACGCTACGGGTCAGCACCACGCCGGCAAGCGGGCTCGGGATGTCGAGATAGCCGACCTGGGTGTCAAGCTCGTCGCCCCGGGCGAGTGCCTGCTCAACTTGTTGCGCCATGGCGGCGATCCCTTCAGCCAGCGCAGCCAGACGCCGGTCGCCCAGTCGGGATAGCTTCAGCGCTTTATCAGCCGCGCTGACTGCCGCCAACGCAGCCAGCTCAGTCTTCGTCGCAAGTTCGGCGCGCAAGTGGGCCGTTTCTGCCTGCTGCGGCGAGGCCAGCTGCCGTTTTGCCAGCGTCGCCAGGCGATCCGCGTCAGTCACCGCCTGGCTGCGGTCGGCATGGGCGGCGGCAAGACGCGCCCGCGCTTCGGTCAGCGTCGCCTGTGCCTGGTCGATGCGCAGCGGCAGTTCCTGCTGCGCGACTTCGTAGTCGATGCGCTGGCTGGCAAGTTGGTGTTCCAACGCCTGCGCCTGCGCCTGCGCCGACCGCTGGCGGTCGAGCAGGGTCATCTCCTCCAGGCGCGCCAGTAGCGCTCCGGTAGTCACCGACTGCCCCTCGTCCACCGGCAGCTCGGCGACCGTGCCGCTCACCTTAGGCGTAATCTGCGTGATGCGGCCCTCGATACGGCCACTGGCCTCAATGACCCCCGCTGGCGGCCCGCCTGGCAGCAGGCGTAGCGTCAGGACACTGGCCAGGGCAACGCCGACGATGGCGGCCAAAGCAAGAGGGATGATTTTGCGCGGCATGGGGGGAGGGTGTCCGGATGAAGAGGCCGCAACAACGGCGCCCGGGATGCGTCGGGCAGTCACCGCGGCGCAGACGTTGTTAAGGGTGGCGCGCGCCGTAATACCGAGTCAACGGGGGATTTGCGTCTGCTTGATAGCGCTCAAGCCACGATCGGCGAGCTTTCTTGCATTGGGGTGAGCCGGCCCCCGCCGTAGCAATTACCTCTAAACTCATCATTGCCTGGCCACGGATGGCTGACGTTAAGCAGGGGCGAACGGCCCTTCATTCCCATCCGAGGCCGGGGAGAATCGCTTATGTGTCAGGAAGTCGGTCATGCGGTGCAGTTGGCCCTGTCACGGCGTGGCTTGCTCAAGGCGGGTGCTGGAGCCAGCGTGGCGGCGCTGTCGCTGATGCTCGGCGGCGCGCCAGTTACGGCTGCGGCGGCACCGGCGGATGCGCACGATGCTGCTGCGGATTTCGATACGCGCCTGATCCTGCTGGGTACGGCTGGAGGGCCGGCCTGGTTTCCCGGCAGCAGCCGGCACGGCATTGCCTCGGCGCTGCAGGTAGGCGACCTGACCTACATGGTCGATTGCGGCGATGGCGCCGCCCGCCAGCTGGCCACCGCGCTGCTAAGCGGCAGCCCCAAGGCGAATTCGTTCCAGCTGCTGGAGCCGCTGCGGGCGCTGTTCTTCACTCACCTGCATTCCGATCACGTGGTCGATTACAACAACCTGCTGCTCCAGGGTTGGACGGCCGGTGTCGGCCGGCGTCTGCCGCTGGAGGTGCTCGGTCCTGGACCACGGGGCGAATTGCCGCCGGTGTTTCAGGTGCCCGGTCGGCCGCGTGCGGAGCCGGCCGTGGTGTTTCCCGACGCCCCCACGCCGGGCACGGTACAGATGACCGATGGCATTTTTCGCGCCTTCGCGACCGATTTGAACGATCGCATCCGCGATTACCTGTGGCCGGACTTGCGCACCCTGGTGGACGTCAAGGACATCGTCCTGCCGGCCATTCCGGGTTTTCGCAGCCCCAACCAGACCCCGGCACCGGATATGGAGCCGTTTACGGTCTGGTCGGATGCCAAGGTTCGTGTGACGGCGACGCTGGTCGCGCACGCGCCGGTGTTTCCATCGTTCGCGTTCCGCTTCGACAGCGAGCAGGGCTCGGTGGTGTTCTCGGGCGACACCGGCCCGTGCCAGAACCTGGTGCGCCTGGCGCGCGATGCCGACGTGCTGGTACACGAGGTGATCGACGCCGCCTGGGTGGACGCGCTGTTCCCGCCGCCGCAGGACGCGGCGACCGAGGCGCTCAAGCACCACCTGTTGTCCGCGCACACATCCATTGAGGATGCCGGCCGCATCGCCGAGCAGGCCGGCGCCAAAACGCTGGTGCTCAGCCACGTCATTCCGCACAACGTGGGCGATGATCGTCTGCGTCTGGCCGCCCGGCATTACTCGGGCCGGCTGGTGCCCGGGCACGATCTGGCGTACATCGGGGTGGGGCGCCGACGCGGCGCAGGCGTCGGCGCTTAGATAATCGGCGGCAGCAGCGGCACCAGGCCGTCGCCGGTCAGCAACGCCACTTTCTTGTAGGTAATCCGCCAGTCGTCACCGTGGCGGCGCAGGCGGTATTCGCACTGCGCCGGCAGGGCGTCGAGTGCCTGGTCGCGGCGCTGGTCGTTTTCGCGGTACAGATAGATCACCTGGTTGCAGGCGATGTCGGCGCTGTCGGCATCGGCGTGCTCCAGCAGCACGTTGCTGACGGTGTGCACGCTGCGGATGGGCGGGTCGCCCACCCAGTAGAACGGGCTCTCGGCGCGGTCGAGCCGGTCTTCGATCATCGGCGCAGTGGCGTAAACGATGGAACAGTGCTGCTGCGGGTCGCCGTCGGCGTCGCCGTTGGGCACCCAGTAGATGGCGTCCTCGGTCAGCAGCTGCCGCCAGTCGCGGAACTTGCGCTGGTCCAGCAGGCGCACTTCGCGGAACAGGAAGGCTTCGGCCTGGGCCTGATTCATGTTGACCCCCTCAGCCTGCCGCGGCGAGGCGAATGCGGCTGGGCACCGGTGCCTTGCCTTCCATCAGGCGCCGGTATTCGTAGTAGGGAGCACGCTGCTGGGTTTCCTGCGTGTGGTGGCCAAAGCGCAGGCCATCGGGAGTGGTTTCCTCCGATTTGAGGCCGCGGTTGAACAGCACCCACGGTGCGGTCCAGGCTTCCATGCCCTGCTGGATGCGATCAAACGTGGCCAGGTCGTCCGGCCCACCGGCGCCGCCGGGGCCGTAGAAAAATTCGTGCTCCCGTACCCGGCGCCGGTTCAGTTCGGCCGGCGCGCCGACCATGGACGTGTGGTACTGGCGCACCTCAGTGTGGTCCGCCGCCAGCGGGCGGATCACCCGCACGTGGTATTCCAGGATCGCCATGTTCGGGAACAGGACGATGTTGAAGCGGTGGCGCAGGGCGTTCATGGCCCGTTCGCGGCCGTGGGCGTTGATCAGCAGGTCGATGAACTCGGCCGGCCAGCGCTCGTGCACCTGCTCGTCGGTGAGGGTGTAGTTCTCGATGATGTTGTGGCCGAAGCCCAGGTCGTAGGCCTTCATGGGCAGGTTCTGGTACTGCTTCATGATCGGCACCCACTTGGACATGATGTCGATGGCGGTGCGGTGGTTGTGCCACACGTGGTAGCCCTCGACACTGCCCTCGAGCTGTGCCTTCCAGTTGCCGCGGTACTGGTGCTTGTAGATACCGGTGCGCCCGACCGTGATTTCGCCGGTCGGCGACAGGTCGCAGTAATAGTCGATGTATTTCCGGGCCGGCCCGATGTGGGTATCAAAATCATGCACGTCCGGATTCAGGCTGGCGAACACGAAGCCGCGGTAATAGCCCACGCGTGGCGCCACCGGCAGGCCAAGGCCGGAATAGTCCAGCTCGCCATCGTTGTAACCACGCGGCAGGCCGACCGCCTCCAGGCTGCCGTCCAGGCGATAGGTCCAGGCGTGGTAGGGGCAGGTGAAGCTTTCCGCATGGCCGAACTCGCGGGCGCACACGGTCGCGCCGCGGTGCGTGCAGCGGTTGGCGAACACGTGGATCTTGCCCGCCATGTCGCGGGACATGATCACCGGCACCTGGCCGATGAAGCTGGTCTTGTAGTCGCCGGGGTTCGGCACTTCGCTGTCGTGGCCCACGTACACCCAGGTGGCATGGAAAATCTTTTCCATTTCCTCGTCGAAGATGGCCGGGTCGCGGTACAGCGAGGCGTGGTTGGCCTCCGGGCGGGACAGGTCGGATGTGTAGTGGCCCATGGTTTCTCTCCTCGGTCTGCGCTTGGCGGCAGGTTGGTCAGGTCGGGTCATTATCGGGCGGTTTCGCGAGCATCAGGCGCGCGAGACCGCAAGCACGGGCCGTTTGCGACCGGTATCGGTCCATCCGCCGTCAGGCAGCAGCAGTGCCCGCCGCCACCAGCGCGCCCGGCACCACGCAATAGGGCAGACACTCGCCGCAGCCGGTGCATTCGTCCGCCACCACCTCGAACCAGTGGTGGATGTCGTGCAGCTTGGGATGCACCGCATCTTCCGGGCATACCTCGCGGCACAGTCCGCAGCGGATGCACACCGCGGTGTCGATTTTCAGCTTGTTCCCGGCGAGCGTCATGCGGCTGCTCCCTGCTTGGCGCGCGCCAGGGCGTCGGCCAGCGTGGGCGCCCAGGGCTTGAGCAGGTAATCGAGCGTGTCCTCGATGGCGCGCTGGTCTTTCTCGGTCAGCGCGTAGACATCCATCTGGTATTTGCCCTCCATGAAGTGCATCAGCTCCTCGTGGTACTGGCTCAGGTTGTCGTGCAGGTCGAGCGTGTCGTTCATGCAGCGCATGCGCACCTGGATGCCCAGACACGCCGAGCCCTCGAAAAAGTAGTGCTGTGCCGCCCGCGCCAGCGGGTGGATGTGCGGGAACATCGCCGTGCAGCCGAAGTAGGACAGGATGCCAAGCGTATTCGCATCGGCGTTGTCCATCAGGTCTTCCTCGCGCTTCACGTAGCCGCCGCGCAGCAGCACATCGGCGTGCAGCATGCCGTGCTTGACCTCGTCCCACACCTGCTGGGCGCGCATGCGTTGCAGGTCGATGTAGCGCTCCTGGTCTTCCAGGGACACTGACAGCAGCTGGGTGGACATCTGCTTGATCGACATCTGCGGGCCTTCGCCGGCATAGCCGGCCAGTACGCTGCTCCACAGCCACTCGCGGGTCGGGGTTATGGCGTCTTCCTGCGCGGCCTTGACGGCCGACATCGTCATGCCGTTCCAGGCCGGGATGCAGCGCTCGGTAATGTGCATGCGAAAGTCGTAACCGGGCCCGGAAAAGCCGGTCGGGTAAACCCAGGTGTCGAGAAATTCCTGAAGAATCGGGTGCAGTTCCATGATCGGCCTCCTGCCTCAGTTGCCGGCGCGCGGCGCGCGCCGCGGCCAGCGTTTGTCTTCGGTCCACACCGGCGCGGGTGGCGGCACCAGCGCCAGGCCGGACACGGTCTCCACGATCGAAGCCGGCGCCGGGCAGTACATCAGGCACACGGTGCAGGCCGGATAGGTGCATCGGTCCATGTCGATTTCGTGCAGGTGCTTGGGGCCGGGGTCGATGACGACCGCGTTCAGGTTGATCTCCCGGCACACCACGTAGCACATGCGGCACTCGGTGCACTTGTCGTGGTCGATGTGGATGGCGATTTTTTCCGGCTGCGTACTCATGCTCGTCGCCCCTCAGTCCAGGCCGCGCGGGATTTCGATGTGCCCGGTCGGCGTGACCGCCTCGACACCCAGCACCTGCCCGCCGATCTCGTCCAGCACCGCCAGGTAGTCCCGCCGCGTAATGGCGGCCGTGCGCCGGCACAGCTCCTGATCGACCGGCTTTTCGACGAAGCGCTCCACCACGAAGCGGCCCATTTGCACGTGGCTTGCGGTCTCGGCGATCAGGCCGTCGAACAGCGTGCGCAGCGCCGGGTCCGGAAACTGCGCCGCAAAGCGCTCCAGCCAGGCCAGTTCGACAAGCTTGGCGCCCAGGTTCAGGGCCGCCATGCGTATGTTGTGGGCGTAGTTGGCCAGCGCGCGCAGCGTGAACACGAAATGCCCGATGCGACTGGCGGTCACGAAGCGGCCATTGGGATGACGAAATACCGCCCGCTGGGTGGGCGCCAGCCCGCGGCGCAGGATCTCGTCCACCAGCACCATCTCGTGCGTGGAGTCGTCGTACAGCTGCTTGGACAGCAGATAGTCCACCGACGGCGGGTATTCGTTCACGTTAAGGCCCTGCGCCCAGCCGCCGTAGACGTAATACATCAGTCGCTTGAGCACCCACAGCCGACCGAGCAGCCGGTAATACGCCGCTTCGTCCAGCTCGCCGCGCCGGGCGGCTTCCAGTACCAGATCGAACGGCGTGTGCGCGCCGTCCATGCGGCCCGCCTCAGTCAGTTCCTGCGCCAGCGCCGCGCCGGGCAGGCGGGTGGGCTGATTCATGCTCGGTTTCCCCTCATGCTTGATGGACGCATGCTGGGCTTTGTAGCGCCTGTCCCGTTGCCACGCAAGGGGGCGGTGGCACTGAGTGCAGGCGGCTAGCAGGGGTTTTGCCGGGCTACGGATACCGGAAGCCCGCGCCGCTGTGGTTTCTGTTATGGCTTGCCGAGGCTATTCAGCGAAACGACGCCAGGTCGGGTTCGGCCTGCCAGTCAGGCGTCGACGGATTGAGCAGGCCGTCGAGGGCCTGCTGGTCGTCCGCATTCAGGCGCCAGGCACCCGCGGCGACGTTTTGTTCTATCTGGATAGCGCTCATGGCGCCCGCGATAACGCTGCTCACCGCCGCTTGCGACAGCAGCCAGGCGAAGGCGAGCTCCAGCAGAGTGCGACTACGGGCAAGCGCAAAGTCGTTGAGCGAGCTGAGCAGGCTTTCATTTTGAGCCGTGCGCAGCCGCTTCACGGTAGGGCTGCCGGCCGCGCCACGGGTGCCGGGAGGGGGAGCTTCGCCGGGCCGATACTTGCCACTGAGCAGTCCGGCGGCAAGGGGGAAGTAGGGCAGAAAGCCGATCTGGCGGGCCTCGCAAAACGGCAGCAGTTCGAACCGCGCGCCACGCACCAGCAGGCTGCATTGGTTCTGCGCGGTGATGAATGCGGGCAGGCCCAGGCGCTGCGCCGCGCCGAGTGACTCGGCGTGGCGCCAGGCGGCGTAGTTGCACTGGCCGATGTGCCGTACTTTGCCTTCCTGCACCAGCGGCGCGAAGGCTTCGAGGATTTCGTCGGCCGGGGCCGACGCGGCCGGGAAATGCAATTGCAGCAGGTCCAGGTAATCGGTATCCAGCCGCCGCAGGCTGGTTTCGCAATGGCTGCGCACGCGCTGGGCGATGCTCTCGCCTTCAGCCAGCGCAAGCAGATGACATTTACTGGCCAGGATCACCTCGCCGCGTCGACCCGCCAGGGCCTTGCCCAGGAACTCCTCGCTGTGCCCATCGTTGTAGATATGGGCGGTGTCGATGAAGTTGACGCCAAGTTCCAGCGCCCGGTTCACGGTGGCGATACTGGACGCCAGATCCTGCCGCGGTGGGCCGAACACATTGCCACCCAGGCCCACGGATGAAACCTTAAGGCCGCTGCTGCCAAGTTGTCGATATTCCACGCCACTTCCTCCGGATTGATGCGTTTCACCAGGCGGGCAATCCGCCATGCGTGCATCAGCATAGTGCGGTGGGCGGATATCAATCCAGGCGGTGGGCTCTGTAACCTGATGTTTGAACTGTTTGCCGGGATTCCGGACGGCTATCCGCGATGCCGCGGTCGCCTGCGTCGGTCCGCTTAATCGGCAGTTCGCGTCTCACGGATGTCCCGCAGTTCGAGCACATTATCGGGTCGGCGTGTGCGATCCGGCTCGCTCGCCCGAGCCACATTGTGTGGCGCCGGTCGGCTGAAATAAAAACCCTGCGCTTTGTCACAGGCGCTATCGCGCAGGAACTGCGCTTGCTCGGCTGTTTCCACGCCCTCGGCGACCACGGTAAACGCCAGTTTCTTGCCCATGGCAATGGTCGCTTCGGTCAGTTTCCTGTCCTCGGCGCTGTGGGCGTAGTCGCGGATGACGCTGCCGTCGATGTTGACGGTGTCGAAGCGGAATTTTTTCAAGGTCGACAGGGACGAATAACTCGCGCCAAAGTTGTCCACCGCGACCCGTACCCCTATGGCCCTGATCTGGTTCAAAATCGATACTGCCCGATCAACATTGGTCAGGAGCACGGTTTCTGTAATGCTCAGTTCCAGAAGGCCGGGTTCAACTCCGGTTTTTTCGATGATCTGAGCCAGGTCATGGGCGAAGTGGTCGTCGGAGAATTGCCGTGCCGACAGATTGATCGACATGGTCAGTCGCCGGCCTCGTGACTGAAGCGCGATGCATTCCCGGCACGCGGTCTCGATGCACCATTTGCCGATCGGCAGAATGAGGCCGGTTTCTTCCGCCAGCGGGAGGAACTGCATCGGCAGGACCAGGCCCAGTTGCGGGTGTTCCCAGCGCAGCAGCGCTTCCATGCCGGTGACTTCACCGGTGCTCAGGTCACATTGTTCCTGGTAGTGGAGCCGGAACTCCTGGCGCTCCAGGGCCTGTCGGAGCGAGGATTCAAGCGTCAGGCGCTCAAGAGAACTCTCACTCCCGGACTCGGCATATAACTGAAAATTGTTCCTGCCCTTTTCCTTCGCGCGATACATGGCGACGTCGGCGTTTTTCAGTAAGGACTGTTCGTCCTCGGCGTCCCGCGGATACTGGCTGACGCCGACGCTGACCGTGACCCTGAACTCGTGTCCGAGCAGGTTGTACGGCCTGCTGACAGACGCCAGGACGCGGCGGGCGAGGTTCAGGAGGTTTTCTTCGTCGCATTCTTCCGCCACCAGAACGACGAATTCGTCGCCGCCCAATCGGGCGACCATGTCACTGCCGCGCACCGCGTCGCGCAGACGTCGGGCGACTTCCTTCAACAGTTCATCTCCGGCGTCGTGCCCCAGCGTGTCATTGATGAGCTTGAACCGGTCCAGGTCCAGGAACAGAACCGCCACCTGGCGATCATGCCGTTTGGCCAAGGTCAGCATCTGGTTCAGCATGACGCTGAAAAAACCCCGATTGGGCAGGTCGGTCAGACTGTCGTGATGGGCGATATATTCGATACGCTCGGCGTGCGCGATCTGCTCCTGCGCGGCGCGTTGCCGGCTCTGCTGAAGCTGCCAGTTCAAACGTCCAAGCAGCGCCAACAGACCGATCATCAGCGCGCTGGTGGTGAGTCCGCGTACCCTATAGCTATGCGCCCGTTCGGCGGCTGGGCTGAGCTGCTCCTGTTCCGAAACTCCCGCCACGACGGCGAGTGGGAACTCATACAGGGTGCGCGTCGCGGTGTAGCGTTGGACCTGGTCCCAGCTGTTCAGGGCCAGTGAAACCCGCGTTGTCTCATCCGCGCCAAAGTCGTCCCCGGCCGCCTGAATGACCTGCTGGTAGTCGATTTGAGAGCCCGCGGCAACGACATCACCGCTGCGGCTGGCCCGAAAGATGCCATCCGTGCCCAGGAGACCCAGGAAGCCGTGCTGGCCCAGCTTGGTCTGCTCATATCCGCTGACAAAGTAGGACGCGTCGACAGAGATCATCACCACCCCGCCGAAGCTGCCGTCGGGCTGGTCCAGGCGGCGGCTGAACGTGAGCGTCCAGTCCTGTGAATGTGGGTTGGGTTGTGGGGCTCCGGCCGCGAAAACCGCCTGTTCGCGCTGTGCCTCGAAGTAGTCCGTGCCGGCGACGGTCGCCGGGCCGCCCTGCCGGGTGCTTGAGCGGATGGCGCCGTCGGCATCGGCGACGCTGACGGTGAATAGAAAATCCGGGAGTAAAAGGGCTTTTTCTCCCAGTTCAACCAGGACCGAGTCAAGGTCCTTCGATTCGTGCGCGTAGGCGACGAACTTCAGGGTGCGGTCGATTTCACGCAGCGCGCGCACGATTTGCGCTTCATAGGTTTCCGTCAACTCGCGGGTGGACGCGATGGCAGTGGCCCGCGCGTTGGCATATTCGAGCCTGATCATGCTCGCCGTCGTTATCCACAGAACTCCCAGCACCAGAAGGGTGATGATGGGGAACAGCACCACCGGCTCGGTGCTGCGGCTGAGCCCGTGACGCAGGGTATGCAATACGCTTGTGAAGACTTTCCCAATGGACATGATCAGGCATCCAAGTGGATGACAGCCGGGGCTACTGGACCATCAGGGGCTTGACCCGCGCGTCCACGGCGGCCGGGTCGATGTATCCGATACCGCCTGGCTGACTGGCCAGCGTGTTTTTCACCTGTTCATCGTCGCTGGCCACCTTCGGCGGCTGGCCCCGTCCGGTAAAGATCATCTTGGACCAATGCGCCCTGATTTCGGCCGGCTGTTTGTTGCTGATGTCGCGGTAAAACTCGAGTCGCTGCGTCGAGCCTTCCGGCTGGTCTATGGGTACCGCCGACGCGCCATTGGGGAAGCGGTTCGTTTTGCCAAGAAAGATGTTCGAAACATCGTTTCGGGAAAGCGTG
>CAZZHF010000038.1:0-6461 GCA_964653545.1 uncultured Gammaproteobacteria bacterium
CGGGCACCGGGCTCACTCTCGAACCGGGCATGGTGTTCACCATCGAGCCGATGCTCAACGCCGGCAAGCGTCACGTGAAACTGCTGGCCGACGGCTGGACGGTGGTGACCAAGGACCATAGCCTTTCGGCGCAGTGGGAACACATGTTGGTGGTGACCGATACCGGCGTTGAAGTGCTGACCCTGCGGGCGGACGAGAAGCAGCCGTGAACGCTACGCCGCGCGCGCCCTTGTTCGATGCACCAGCAGTCGCGCAGCGGCTGGATGCGCTTGGTGCCAGCGCGGCGACCTGTCGTCAGCTGCGCCAGCAGTTCATGGACCACTTGCGAGCCGAGTACGACCGTAAGCCGGCGGGGGCGGACATCGTGCACGCACGCACCGCGTTCGTCGATTTGTTGCTGCGTCGCATCTGGGCCGATCAGGTCGAGGGCACTGCCGCGGGCGATCGCCTCGCGCTGGTGGCGGTGGGCGGTTATGGGCGTGGTGAACTGCATGCCTGTTCGGACGTGGACATCCTGGTGCTGGCGGCGCGCGGCCGAGACATCACGCGCGCGGCCGATACCATCAGCCGGTTTGTCACTTTCCTGTATGACGTCGGTCTTGATATCGGCGCCAGTGTGCGCAGTGTCCGGCAATGCCTGGACGAGGGACGGCGCGACGTCACCATCGCCACCAACCTGATCGAGGCACGGCTGCTGATGGGCGGTGAGGCCCTGTTCGAGCAGCTGTGTCGGCGCACCGGGCCGCGACAGATGTGGCCCACGCGCAAATTTTTTGCGGCCAAACTGGCCGAGCAGCGGGCGCGTTACGACAAGTACGACGCTACCGCCTACAAGCTGGAACCGAACGTCAAGGAAAGCCCGGGCGGGCTGCGCGATATTCATACCATCGGCTGGGTAGCCAAACGCCATTTTGGCGCCCGTACGCTGCACGAGCTGGTGGACCACCAGTTTCTGGAGCAGGACGAGTACGAGCTGCTGCGCGAAGGCCAGGAGTTCCTGTCCGAGGTGCGAAACGGGCTGCATCTGCTGACCGGGCGCAAGCACGACCACCTGTTGTTCGATCAGCAGCGCGAGCTGGCGCGCCGCTTCGGTTACCAGGACTCCGACCAGAGCCTGGCCGTCGAGCAGTTCATGAAGCGCTATTACCGCACCGTCAAAGGTCTGTCGCGCCTGAACGAGATGCTGCTGCAGCATTTCGAGGAGGAAATCCTGCTGGCACGGCGCAGCGACCGCGCCACGCCCCTGAACAGCCGGTTCCAGATTCGCAAGGGCTTCATCGAGGCGCGCGACGAGCGCGTGTTCCGGCGCTATCCGTTTGCGCTCCTCGAAATATTTCTGCTGCTGCAACAGCACCGACGAAGTATTCGAGGCGTGCGCGCCGACACGGTGCGCCTGATCCGCCGACACCTGCATCTGATCGATGCCCGCTTTCGGGCCGACTTGCGCTGCACCAGCCTGTTCATGGAAATCATTCGCCAGCCGCATGGCATTGGCCACGAGTTGCAGCGGATGCACCGCTACGGGGTGCTGGCGCGCTACATCCCGGCTTTCGGGCGGGTGGTGGGGCAGATGCAGCACGACCTGTTTCATGTTTATACGGTCGACGAGCACAGCCTGTTCGTCCTGCGTAACACCCGCAGCTATGCATTCCCGGACGAGAAAATCAGCGCCCTGGAGTTGGGCTACCAGGTATACCCGGGCATCCCCAAGCCGGCGCTGTTGTACCTGGCAGCCCTGTTTCACGACATCGCCAAGGGCCGAGGCGGCGATCATTCGGATCTTGGAACGCACGATGCCGCCGAGTTTTGCCGCCTGCACCGTTTGTCCGATCTGGATGGTCGCCTGGTGGCCTGGCTGGTGCGTCACCATTTGCTGATGTCCAAGGTGTCGCAACGACAGGACATCGGCGACCCGGAGGTTATCCGTGCGTTTGCCGCGACGGTCGGTGACCAGGTACATCTGGACTACCTGTACCTGCTGACGGTCGCCGATATGCGCGGCACCGGGCCTTCGGTGTGGAACTCCTGGAAAGGCTCGCTGCTGGGAACGCTGTACCTGGCAACCCGGCGCGCGCTGCGGCGGGGTCTGGGCAGTCCCATCGATGCCCACGATCAGGCACTGGAAGTGCGTGCCCGCGCGGCTGCTCTGCTCCCCGCCGAGCAGGTGGATTCGCGCGAATGCGATCAGTTCTGGAATCGCCTCGATGACGACTACTTCCTGCGTTTCGAAGCCGAGGAAATCGCCTGGCACGCCAAGCACATCCTGCGCGCGCGGGGTGACCGCCCAACGGTAGTGGCCACGCGCGATTTCCCGAACCGGGGCAGCACCGGCGTGATGGTCTACACGCGCGATCGCAAATATCTGTTTGCCGCTATCACCTCCACCCTGGACCGGCTGGGTCTGGATATCGTCGATGCGCGTATCTATACCAGCCGCGACGGTGACGCACTGGACGCGTTCCTGGTCACCGACCTGTACGGCGAGCGGGTGTCGGATCCGGCGCAGCGGCGCGAAATCCGCGCCGCGCTGCGCGACACCCTGTTGCAGGACACGCTGTCGCTGAGCTCGGGAGGGCGGCGCTCCACCCGGCAGCAGAAGGCCTTCCGCGTGGACACGGAGGTGTCGTTCACCACCGACCTGAGCCGCGACCGCACCGTACTGGAGCTCATCACCAAGGATCGGCCGGGCCTGCTGTCGAACGTGGCGCAAGCCCTGGCCGAATGCGGCCTGGTGTTACAGAACGCACGCGTCAACACCTACGGCGAGCGCGCCGAGGACGCCTTTTTCGTCACCGATGCGAACGGTCACGCGGTCACCGACGCCGGTCGACTCGGTGCCCTGGAGAGGCAGCTGGTACAGCGCCTGGACGGCGAGCTGAAGCCGGCTGCCTGAGCGGGTGTCGCGCATGAATCCCGGCTTCTCGCAGTTGCAGCCGTCTCCGTTCGAGCGCTTGCGGGGCCTGCTGGCGGGTGCGCACCACGCCGCTGGTCTGCCGCTGATCGATCTTTCGATCGGCGAGCCGCGCCAGCCGGTGCCGGCCCTGATACGGGACGCGCTGGTCGGCCAGCTGGACGGACTCGGCCGTTACCCAAAAACGCCCGGTTCCGACCTGCTGCGCAGCGCCATCGCCGACTGGCTGCAACGCCGTCAGGGCCTGCCCACCGGCGCCGTCGATCCGGCCCGCCAGGTTCTGCCAGTCAGCGGCACGCGCGAGGCCCTGTTTGCCATCGCCCAATGCCTGGTGGACCGCCAACCCGGCGCACGCGTGGCGATGCCAAACCCCTTCTATCAAATCTACGAGGGCGCGGCGCTGCTGGCCGGCGCCCAGCCTTTGTATGTGCCGTGCCTGGCGGTCCGTGGCTACCAGCCGGATTTCGATGCCGTGCCGGCCGCCGCCTGGCGTGATGTGCAGTTGCTTTACGTTTGTTCGCCGCACAACCCGACCGGGCGGGTGCTTACCCTGGATCAGTTGAAAACCCTGATCGAGTTGGCGCTGCGGCACGATTTCGTGATCGCCTCGGACGAGTGTTACTCGGAAATCTATCCCGACGATGCCGCTCCTCCGCCGGGTCTGCTCGCCGCCTGTCTGGCGCTGGGACTGGATGATTTTGATCACTGCCTGGTATTCCAGAGCCTGTCCAAGCGCTCCAGCGTGCCTGGGTTACGCTCGGGATTCGTGGCCGGCGATGCACGTCTTATCGAGCGTTTCCTGCTGTATCGCACCTATCACGGTTGCGCTGTGCCGGAACACGTACAGGCGGCGAGCGTCGCCGCCTGGCAGGACGAAGCGCATGTCAGCGACAGTCGTGCCGGGTATCGGCGAAAACTGGCGCAGGCGCAGCAGGTGCTGGGCATGCCCTCGCCGCAAGGCGGCTTTTGTCTGTGGCTGCCGGTGCCGGGGGGCGATGATCTGGCTTTTACCCGGCGCCTGTTTGTCGACTGGCACCTGCGGGTGCTGCCGGGCAGCTATCTGGCCCGCGAGCAGGAAGGCATCAACCCGGGTGCCGGCCACCTGCGCGTGGCGCTGGTGGCGGCGGAACCCGAATGTGCCGAGGCTCTGCAACGTTTGGCGCAGGCCTTGAGTGCCTGAGTCGTGCCGATGCAATTCATAAACGAAAGGAAATTCAAAAGCTCATGCAGGACCTGATCCGCGTTATCGAAACCGCCTTCGAGGCACGCGCCGAAATCACCCCGGCCAATGTCAGTCCCACGGTGCGCGAGGCCGTCGAGGGCGCACTGGCGCTGCTGGATGCCGGCACGGCGCGTGTGGCCGAACCGACCGCCGCTGGCTGGCACGTCAATGAATGGCTTAAAAAAGCCGTACTGCTGTCGTTTCGCATTGCCGATAACGCCGTCATGGACGGCGGGTTCGGGCGCTTTTTCGACAAAGTGCCGACCAAGTTCGCCGGCTACGATGCGGCCGAGTTCGCCGCCCAGGGTGCGCGTGTGGTGCCGCCGGCGACGGTGCGTCGTGGTGCTTACATCGGCGCCGGTGTTGTGTTGATGCCAAGCTACGTCAACATCGGCGCCTACGTGGACAGCGGCACCATGGTCGATACCTGGGCCACCGTCGGGTCCTGCGCGCAGATCGGCAGGAACGTTCACCTGTCGGGTGGTGTCGGTATCGGTGGCGTGCTGGAGCCGTTGCAGGCGACGCCGACCATCATCGAGGACGACTGCTTCATCGGCGCCCGCTCAGAGGTGGTCGAGGGGGTGGTCGTCGAGCGTGGCGCGGTGCTTTCGATGGGCGTTTTCATCGGCCAGAGCACCAAGATCTACCACCGCGAAACCGGGCAGATCAGCTACGGCCGGGTGCCGGCCGGGGCGGTGGTGGTGCCGGGCAACCTGCCCGCCGCCGACGGCAGCCACAGTCTTTATTGCGCCGTCATCGTCAAACAGGTGGACCTGCAAACGCGGGCCAAGGTGGGCATCAACGAACTGCTGCGCGGGGTCTAGCCGCGCTCGCAGGCGCTGGGAAATCGACCACGGTTCAGTGCCGCATGGCCTCGCCAGCGCGCAGTTCGTCGATGAACTGGGTCAGCGCTTCCAGGCGCAGCAGGGGGTTGGTCAGTTCCAGCAGCCATTGCCGCCGCGCCGGGGGCAGGGGCAGCAGCTCGGCCAGCCGAAAGCTGACCCAGCTGGCGTCGGTCAGTTCCTCGGCACGACCGAACTCGGGGTCGTACTCCTCCATTGCCTGTTTGAGCAGTTCCACCAGGGCAAAATGTCGCTCGGCGATGCCGGTCGGGATTTCCGGTTCGATGTGCAGGGCCTGGCCCATGACCAACTGGTCGCTGCCGACACGGCTGGCCAGCACCTGCACCCGCTGCTCGCCGCGCACGGTGATATGCAGCATGCCGCCCTTGTCCTGGTCATAATCCTCGATGCGGGCGAGCGTACCGACCGGGTGAAACCGCGCCGCCTGGCCGGTTTCGCGCCCGTCGCTGATCAGGCATACGGCAAAGCCATGCTGTTCCTTGATGCAGTCGCTGACCATGTGCAAATACCGCGGCTCGAATATGCGCAGCGGCAGCACGCCACCGGGGAACAGCACGCTGCCCAGGGGGAACACGGGTAGCGTGAAGGTTTGCAGTTCTGGCACGTCAGGATCCTCCGCCGAATTTGCTTCTTACTCCTGTTTCAAGTGTGGCATGCACGCCGCCGAAGGCACCATTGCTCATGAGGAGGATATGATCACCCGGTTGGCAGCTGGCCAGCAGCGCGTCGACCAGTGTTTCCGGCGATGTGAAAAAGCCACTGCTCGGCGGCAAGGCCCGCAGCACCTCCTCCACGTCCCAGTCCAGTGCTTGAGCGCAGTGCAGCAGGGCCACGTCAGCCAGCTTCAGCGATCCGGCCAGCCCCCCGCGGTGGGCGCCTGAGCGCATGGAGTTCGAGCGCAGGTCCACCACCGCCACAATGCGTGCCGCGCCCACTCGCCCGCGCAGTGCGGCCAGCGTGGCGGCGATGGCGGTAGGGTGGTGGGCAAAGTCGTCATAGAGAGTGACATCGCCGACCTGCGCCACCACCTCAAGCCGCCGTCGTACGTTCCTGAAGCTGGCCAGTGCCGGTAGCGCCGCGGCCGGACCGACGCCGAGCTCGGCGGCGGCCGCCATCGCGGCCAGGGCGTTGCTCAGGTTGTGCACGCCGGCCAGCGGCCATTGCGCCTCCCCAATCAGCGAGCCCGCCACGTGCAGTTCGAAGCGGCTGGCGTCAGCGCTCAGCGGCCGCGCCTGCCAGTCGGCATCGGGTCCAAAGCGCGTGATTGGCGTCCAGCAACCGCGTTCCATCACGCGCGCGAGCGCGGCGTCGCTGGCGTTCACCAGCAAGCGGCCGTTGCCCGGCACACAGCGCAGCAACTGCTGGAACTGCCACTCTATGGCGGCCAGGTCAGGGTAGATGTCCGCGTGATCGAATTCGAGATTGTTCAGCACGCAGGTTCGCGGCCGGTAGTGCAGGAACTTGG
>CAZZHF010000038.1:6471-13818 GCA_964653545.1 uncultured Gammaproteobacteria bacterium
CGCGCTTGTCGAAAAATGCCGTGTCGTACTCGTCTGCTTCCACCACGAACGGGCCACGCCCCAGGCGTGCCGACACGCCAAAGTTCTGTGGCACGCCGCCGATCAGAAAGCCCGGTTCAAGCCCGGCGTGTTCCAGGATCCACGCCAGCAGGCTGGCAGTGGTGGTCTTGCCGTGGGTGCCGGCTACCGCCAGGACGTGGCGCCCGGCCAGCACCTGCTCGCCCAGCCACTGCGGTCCGGAGGTATAGGGCAGGCCCTCGGCGAGGATGTGCTCGACCAGCGGGTTGCCGCGCGACAGCGCATTGCCGATGACGCACAGGTCCGGGATGGGGCTCAGTTGTGCCGGGTCGTAGCCTTCGGTCAGGGTAATCCCGGCGCTGCGCAGCTGCTCGCTCATCGGCGGATAAACGCCTGAATCGCAGCCGCTCACGGTGTGCCCCAGAGCCTTGGCCAGTTGTGCCAGCCCCGCCATGAACGTGCCACAGATGCCAAGGACGTGCAGGTGCATCAACTGGACAGGCCGAACAAATAGCCGAGCACGAAATAGGCAATGAAAAAGAACGCCAGATTCACCAGCACGCTGCCGGGCACCGGGATATCGAGCGTCAGGCGAAGGATGTGTACCGACACCGCGAAACTCCACACCACCAGGACCAGCATCAGCAACCCGACGCCGCTGTTTGACTGGGCCACGGCCTGTAGCGGCAGGGACAGCGCGTTGAACACGCTGCCGACCAGCGTCAGGGCGGTCAGGGTCTGTACAAAGCGTGTCGGATGCCGGTACAGCCTGAGCGTGACGTAAACCAGCAACGCCAGCAGCGCCGCCTCGGCGGGGCCGTATAAAAGGGCTTGCAGCGGCGGCAGGATAAACGCCGCCAGGGCGCTGCCCAGCAGCGCGTAGGGGATCAGGGTTAGCAGCAACAGCGCCGCCGAGTAGGGTACGTCCTGCGGACCTTTACGCAGGCGCAAAAGGTCGACGACCAGGTCGCCGAGCGGGCCCCAGAGCGAGCTCATCGCGCTTTGCTGCTGCCGCAGTACTCGCGAATGGTGGCCTCAAGCTCGTTTATTTTGTTGATCCGTTCTTCGCCGGTATACCAGTGGCCGTCGGCGTCCCGGATGCGCTGTGCCGACCGCGTGACCTGGAGTTGCCGGCGTGCCGCGGCGCACTGGGCGGCAAGCCGGTCCCGCTCCTCCTTGGACTTGGCTCGTTCGTCCCTGGCCTGGGCGCGGGTCTCGAGGGCATCGCGGCGCTGTTTGCGCATGGCTTCCAGGCGCGCGTCGATTTCTTCCGGTGACAGCACACTGGGCGGGGGCGGTTCGTTGATTTTCTCAGCACCGCTGGGTGGTTCCCGGTCGCTGTAGTGGACCTTGCCCTGGGCGTCGGTCCAGCGATAGATATCGGAGGCCTGAGCGGTCGCGGCCAGCAGCGCCAGCAGCGCCAGCAGCAGGACGGGGAAGCGCAGGTAGCGGTAGATCACTCAAGCTCCACTTTGATGGCGATGCGCCGCTCGCTGCGGCTGGAACGGGCCGTAGACGCTATCACGTTGCGCTCCAGGCCGCCGCCGGCGCTGGTCTCGCCGGCCACTTCCAGCCACTCGCCAAGCGCGCCATGCAGCTGCGTTTGCGCCACCTGGAAGGACACCATGCCAGGCTCAGAAAGCTGCTCGGCCCGGGGCGCGACGTCGAGCGTCACGCCCTGGCCGCTGAGGCGGGCCAGTACCTCGAAGCCGGTGCTTACCTCGCGGTACTGCGTACATTCGCGGCGTGCGCCGAACTGGTCTTCGCACAGGCTCGCGAATGGCGCCACCAAGCCGATGGCGATCTGCGCCGGGCGGCCTTCAAGGGTTACCACGGTCTGTTCGTTGGCCTCGCGTTGGCGACCGTCCGGGTCGGTCCCGTAAACGCCGATGCCACGGTAACGCGCCCGCGCGCCGTGGCCGGCGTCGGGCGGGCTCACAATCACCCGCGCCTGGTCGTTGCCAAGGCTGCCGCTGACGCCAGCGCCGCGCATCCGCTGTTCGGCGGCAAGCTCCTGACGCACCGTAATACGCAGCCGCCGTGGTGCGCGATCGAGCTGCTCGACCGTTGCCCGCAGCGACTCAAGCCGCGCCGGCTCGACGTTAAGGATCAGCGTAAACGCGTCGCCGGTGACCATCTCGTGCTGTCCCAGCAGCGGTTGCAAGACAGGCACCAGCTCGCTGGCGGGCCGATGGGTCAGGATGATGGTGCTCAGCTGCGGCCGGGCCTGGGCCTGCGCCGCCACCAGCCACAGCGCGGCGAGCATAAGGCTCGCGACCCGTCGGCGGGCGATCACAAGCTCAGCCGCCGCGCGTCGGGGTCCGGCGCGCTGGCCAGCCACAGTTCCTCGAAGCGCTGGTTCATGTCCCGCGTCCCCGCCGCATCGTTCAGGCAGGCGCTGCCGCGCAGCCGGTCCGGCTGCGAACGATGCAGGTAACCGCGCGTGTCCACGGTCAGCAACGCCTCGGAAAAGCTGGCCTGTTCATCGGCCAGGCAATGCACGGTGAAGGAGCTCGGCAGGCGGGCCGCCAGGTTCCACAGGGCCAGCCCATCGCCGTCACGCGCCAGGCCCGGATGCAGCAGTAGCTCGACTCGCGCGCGTCGACGTTGCAGCGCCAGCTCGCGCAGGGCCGTGACCACCGCCGGGTTGACCAGATAGCGCAGGTCGACGCGCTGCGGCAGGATGCGCACGCGCTCACGCGCCGACTCGATAAGGCACTCTGCCAGGGTCGCGAAGTCGGCAACGCCCTCGGGATGCAGCAAAGCCTGCGGGTTGTCGGGGTCCAGTGGGTCCATGCAGGTGGCCTTAACTCGTGAACCGTACGTGTCGATAGTACTTTTGTCGCGTTATCGACGGTAGGGCGGCTATGCTTGACGCGGTTTCGTCGATCAGGGAGCAGTGACCGGTTCATGCGCTGTGCGTTATTTGCCACCTTGTGCCTGTTGCTCTGTCAGGCAGCAACAGCCGAGATATTCATGTACCGCACCCCGGGCGGTCATACCGTGTTCAGCGACCGGGCGCTGAACACGCCGGGTCTTATTGCCGCCAATTACGCTGCCCGCCGAGGTCCGCGCAAGTTCGACCCGGCGACTTTGATCCGACCGACGCTTGCCAGTCGATCCGTGCACATTGGCCCGCAGCGGCAGGCGGTGGAGCTGATGATCGATCGCCTCGCCCCGCAGTACGCGCTGGATCCGGCGCTGGTCAAGCAAGTGGTGGCGGCCGAGTCGGCGTATCGCACCGATGCCCGCTCGTCCAAGAACGCCCAGGGCCTGATGCAGTTGATCCCGGCCACGGCCGAGCGCTTTGGGGTGCAAAATCCGTGGGATGCCGAGCAGAACCTGCGTGGCGGCATGTCCTATCTGCGCTGGCTGCTGGGGCAGTTTCGCGGCGACGTACGCCTGGCCCTGGCCGGCTACAACGCCGGTGAGGGCAACGTCAGCAAGCACGGCGGCGTGCCCCCGTTTGCCGAAACACGGCACTACGTGGCGGGCATCATCGGCCGCTACGGCAAGACCCAGCATCCGTACACGGTGACGGCCGACTGACGGCCGGCGAGGCCAATATCTGGTTGCCACGCGCGGCCGTTTTTGCTGAAACTGGCACAAACCAATCAATAAAAACTGAAGCAGCGTCCGTGGCAGGGGCTTTTCGCAATTTCGCACCGTTGCCTACCATCAGCGCGGCAGACTACGCTCGCGCCATCGATAGTCATTTGCCTGCAAGTAGCTTCACCTACATCCCGCTGCGCGGTCACTTGCCCGAGGCCAGGGCCGCCCTTGGGGAAAGGCGTGACGCTCGTCGCCCCCCCCCGTACGGCAAGTTCTTACCAACCGTCGTCCATCGCGACGCGGGTCTTCCCCTTACGCGACAACGCTGCGGTTACGTCCGTGTCGTGGGCCTCGAATGGCGCTGTGCCAAGTATCGGCAGGCACACTCACCGAATCGCCTGCCGGTTACCGGGTCACCGAGTGCCGCGTCGATTTGGACTGCGAGAAAGATCACGACAACAAAAAATCCGTTGCCTCAATGCCGGCAAGGTTTGAGCCGAAATTCTCAGGACCCATCGCAATGAGGGGCCAGTGATGAGTCGGGCATGTGCCGAAGCACAGCCACCGCTGCGGTGCATCCGCGCGGGGCGCCGGGGATGCTCTGAATAATCCGATTCCGTTCATGGTTCGACAAGCTCACCACGAACGGAATCAGCGGCTTACCGTTCGTCCTGAGCTTGTCGAAGGATCTGTTTGGAACATCCCGAGCGCTGCCGCAGGCGCGAGAATCCGCACACCGAGCGCCGACAGGCTATCGGCCAACACCAGCAGGTCCTTGTCGCCGGTCACCAGCCAGGCCGGCCCGGCCGCCAGTGCGGCGTGGATGAATTTGTCGTCGGTGGGGTCGCGGCAGAACGTTCGCGCCGCTATTTCCGGCGAAACCACAACCCACGAGGCGATGGATTCAATGTCTGCCAGCAGTTCCTTACGCTGTTCCAGCGAGACGTATCGGTCAAACCGTGGCCGCCACAGGCGTTGTTCGAGTTCTTCGAAGGTCTGCGCCGAAAAAACCGGCTGACCGGATCGCACCACCTGGCGTGTCAACTGGCCGGGCGGCCCCGTGCGCGTCAGCAAACCGCTGATCCAGACATTGGTGTCAATCACCACGCCCCAGGGTTGCGCAGTCACGGGCTAATTAGCTTTCATCGGCCAACAGTTTGGCGAGCTTTTCGGGGGTCAGGCCGGCGCGCTCGGCGGCTTCGGCGGTTTCATCCATGGTTTTGATCAATCGGTCGGCATAGAACCGGCGCATCGCCTCGTAATCCTCGGCGCTGACCATCACGCCGACGACGCGATTGTGCCGCGTCACCTGCACCGGTGCGCGCTGCACCCGGTCGAGCAGTTCACCAAAGCGGGTTTTGGCTTGGTTGGCGGTAAAAGTCTGCATGGTTCACCTGGTCGTCGGCAGGGCAATGAGGCGAATCTACCCAAACCGATCAAAAAGATCAATTCGTTCGATTAATGCTTCATGCTAGGCGGCGGTTGGGAACGTCTCCATCAGTAACGTGCTGAGGTACAAGGCAGGCCAGGAGTGTCCCGGACCTGCCTCGGGGCAAGGATTTTGGCAAGTGTTCGGCGTCACGGCGGGCGTCCGCTTATAGTTGCCCCCGCTCCGCCAGCGAGACGCTGACCCCATCGCCGATGACGATGTGGTCCAGCACCCGCACGTCGACCAGCTCCAGCGCCGTTTTCAGGCGCCGGGTCAGGCTCAGGTCGGCATCGCTCGGTTCGGCCACGCCCGACGGGTGGTTGTGGGCCATGATCAGCGCTGCCGCGTTGTGGCGCAGGGCGGCGCGCACCACCTCGCGCGGATAGACGCTGGCGCCGTTGACGGTGCCGCGAAACAGCTCCTCGAAGGCCAGCACCCGGTGGCGGTTGTCCAGGAACAAGCAGCCGAACACTTCCTGCGGGTAGTCGCGCAGTTGGGCTGCCAGATAGTCGCGCGCCGCCTGGGGTGACGCCAACGCCTCGCCGCGGCGCAGCACCTCCTGCGCATAGCGCCGGCCAAGTTCGGCCACCGCCAGCAACTGTGCGTATTTGGCGGCGCCAAGGCCGCGCCGGCCCAGCAGCGCGTGCCGTTCACCCGTGAGCAGGCCGCGCAGGCCGCCGTGTTCAATGAGCAGGTTACGCGCCAGATCGACCGCCGACTCGCCGCGTACGCCGGTACGCAGGCAGATAGCGAGCAGTTCGGCGTCGCTGAGCGCGCCTGTGCCGTGCGCCAGCAATCGTTCGCGGGGGCGCTCGTCGGGGTGCCAGTCGACTATCGCCATGGTTGTTCTCCTGCAGGTTCAAGGCCAGCATCGCCGACAAGGCTTGTCTCGTGCACGGCACTGATAAACTCGGCGCAGCAATCATGAACGCACTTGGCAATAAACACATTCTTCTGGGCGTCACCGGCGGCATTGCCGCCTACAAGGCGCCCGAACTGGTGCGCCGGCTGCGCGAGCTGGGTGCCAAGGTGCAGGTGGTGCTGACCGCTGCTGGCGGCGCCTTCATTACGCCGCTGACCCTGCAGGCGGTCAGCGGTCAGCCGGTGCACACGCAGCTGCTCAGCGCCGAGGCCGAGTCCGGCATGGGCCATATCGAGCTGGCGCGCTGGGCCGACCTGATTCTGATTGCCCCTTGTACGGCGGACTTCATGGCGCGTTTGGCTCAGGGCCGAAGCGACGATCTGCTCGCCGCCTGCTGCCTGGCCTCGCGCGGCGCGATTGCCGTGGCCCCGGCGATGAACGCCGGCATGTGGGACAGCGCCGCGACGCAGCGCAATCTGCGTCAGTTGATCGCCGACGGCGTGCAGGTTTTTGGCCCGGCCAGCGGTAGCCAGGCCTGCGGGGAGGTGGGTGAGGGTCGGCTACTTGAGCCGGCCGAACTGGTTGCGTGCTGCGCCGGGCTGTTTGGCACCAGCGCACTGACGGGTAAACAGGTGCTGATCACCGCCGGCCCGACCTTGGAGGACATGGACCCGGTGCGTTACCTCGGTAACCGCAGCTCGGGCCGCATGGGTTATGCGCTGGCCGCGGCCGCGCGCGATGCCGGCGCTGTGGTGACGCTGATCAGCGGCCCGGTGACACTGGCCGAGCCGCTGGGCGTCACGCTGCTGCGCGTACGTTCGGCCGGCGACATGCACCACGCGGTGCTGGAGCGCATCGCCGGCATGGATATTTTCATCGGCGCGGCGGCGGTGGCCGATTACCGCCCGGCGCAGGCCTCCGCGCGCAAAATCAAGAAGGACCAGGCACACCTGACCTTGGAACTCGTGCGCAATCCGGACATTCTGGCGGAGGTGGCGGCGCGCTCGCCACGGCCGTTCACGGTCGGCTTTGCCGCCGAGACTGACGACGTCCTGACGTACGCGCGGCGTAAGCTCAAGGACAAGAATCTGGACTTGATCGCGGCCAATCGGGTCGGTGCCGGTCAGGGTTTCGACGTAGCGGACAACGCCCTTAGCGTGCTGTGGCCGGGTGGCGAGCAGGAGTTGCCGCGGGCGTCCAAGGCCACGCTGGCGCGGCAACTGGTGGAACTAATCGCGGAGCGCCTGCGTGCTTCAGCTTGAGATAAAAATCCTGAACCCGCGCCTGGGCACGGACTTTCCGTTGCCGCAGTACGCGACGGACGGCGCGGCCGGACTTGATCTGCGCGCCTGCATCGATGCGCCGGTGACGCTGGCACCCGGCGCCAGCGTGCTGATCCCGACCGGTTTTGCCCTGCATCTTGCCGATGCTTCACTCGCCGCGGTGCTGCTGCCCCGGTCGGGCCTGGGCCATAAACATGGCATCG
>CAZZHF010000039.1:0-13697 GCA_964653545.1 uncultured Gammaproteobacteria bacterium
GGCCAAGTCCGGCCGTACGCTGCTGGTGGTGGCCGAGGACGTCGAAGGCGAGGCCCTGGCCACGCTGGTGGTCAACAACATCCGCGGCATTGTCAAGGTGTGTGCGGTCAAGGCGCCGGGCTTCGGTGATCGTCGCAAGGCGATGCTCGAAGACATGGCCATCCTGACCGGCGGCACCGTGATTGCCGAGGAAACCGGCATGACCCTTGAGAAGGCCACCCTGGAAGACCTGGGTCAAGCCAAGAAGATTCAAATCGACAAGGACAACACCACCCTGATCGACGGCGCCGGCAAGGCCGAGGACATTCAGGCCCGCATCAAGCAGATCAACCGTCAGGTCGAGGACACCAGTTCCGACTACGACAAGGAGAAGCTGCAGGAGCGCGCCGCCAAGCTGTCTGGCGGTGTGGCGGTGATCAAGGTCGGTGCCGCCACCGAGGTCGAGATGAAGGAAAAGAAGGCCCGCGTCGAAGACGCCCTGCACGCGACCCGTGCGGCGGTGGAAGAAGGCGTAGTGCCTGGTGGCGGCGTGGCGCTGGTGCGCACCGCGGTCAAGATCAAGAACCTCAAGGGCGACAACGAGGACCAGAACGTGGGCATACGCATTGCCCTGCGCGCCATGGACGAGCCGCTGCGGCAGATTGTCGCCAACGCCGGTGACGAGCAGTCAGTGGTGCTGGACAAGGTTCGTATGAGCAAAGACGCCAACTTCGGCTACAACGCCGGCACTGGCGAGTACGGCGACATGCTTGCCATGGGCATCCTGGACCCGGCCAAGGTGGCGCGCGTAGCGCTGCAGAACGCCGCCTCCATCGCCGGCCTGTTGATTACCACCGAGGTTTCGGTGGTGGAAGCACCGGAGAAGAAGGAAGCCGGTGGCGGCGGCATGCCCGGTGGCATGGGCGGAATGGGCGGAATGGGTGGCATGGGCGGCATGGACATGATGTAAGCGCTGCCGCGCACCTTTTCGCAGGAAAAAACCCCGGGCGCCGAAAGGAGCCCGGGGTTTTTGTTGTCCAGAGGCGGCTTAGAATCGGGGACCATCGCCATGGCTTGGGTCTGGGTCAAGCCCCCATTCACAGACTGACAATCGCAGGTGTTTTCATGAATCAACCCGCACTCGCCGTCACCATTGGGGATCCTTGTGGCATCGGTCCGGAGATTCTGGCCAAGGCCATGGCCAGCGGTGAGCCACAACAAAAAGCGCGGATGCTTTTCATCGGTAGCGCCGATGCCATGCGCCGTGGCATTGCCGTCGCCGGGGTGGACCTCGGCGTCAAGCCGGTCAGCTCGGTCGCCGAGGTCGGCGATGACCCACGCGTGATTTCAATACTCGACAGCGGCGTCCTGGACCCGGCGGAAATCGTGATTGGAGAAGAACGGGCGCCGTGCGGTGCGGCCGTGGCTACCTGGATCGGTCAGGCGCAGGCGCTGGCCACCCGAGGCGAAGTGGCGGGTCTGGTGATGGGCCCGATCAACTCCGAGGCGATGGCCGCTGCCGGGGCGCTTGGCGCCTTGATGAACGCGGAGCCCGGCGAGCGTCTGCTGACCCTGTTCTCGGGGCCGCTGCGTATTACCCACATCTTTGATCACATCTATTTACGCGACGTATGTGCCGGCCTTACGTCCGACCTGGTGGCGCGCTCGATCCGTCTGACCAACCACACCCTGCGCGGCTGGGGCGTGGCGAGCCCGCGCATCGGTGTGGCGGGTCTTAACCCGCACGCCCACGGCCCTGAAGAGGACGCGGCCATTACGCCCGGCGTGGCGATTGCGCGAAACGAAGGCATCGACGCCAGCGGACCGATTTCACCCGACACCGTGTTTCGTCACTGCATCGACGGCCGCTACGATGTGGTTGTGGCCATGTGCCACGATCAGGGCCACATCGCACTCAAGACCTGGGGTTTCGAGGGTAACTGCGGTGGCTTCATCGGCATGCCGTACCTGTTCATGACCGTTGGCCACGGCACTGCCTTTGATATCGCGGGCAAAGGCATCGCCAGCCATGCCATGATTCTTTCGGCGCTCAACCAGTGCGCCCAGTTCGCGGCCGGAAAGGGTTTTCTGGCGCACTGATTTGGTCTGCGGCGGCCCCAAATAAGCCAGCGCTTCAAGGGCGCTGGCGAGCCCGGGCCAGATCGGCGATGCGCTGGTTTTGCAAACGCAGCGTGGCGTTGTTGCCGGCCAGGGCGCTGGATCGGGCGGCCAGACTCGCGGCCTGGTCCCATTCGCCGTTGTGCAGGCGTAGCCAGGCCAGCTTTTGCCATAACACCGGATCCTGCGGCCGGATGCGCAGCGCACGCTCAAGTTGTGAGGCCGCTGCTGCGTAGTCACCGGCCGCTGCCTGCTGATCGGCAAGCGCTACCAGCGAGCCGGTGGCCGCCGGCTGGGGCGCCGGGATCACATTCGCAGGTGGTGGCGGCGCCGATGGCGGTGGCCCGGGACGGATGACCGCACTCGCCGGTGGCTGCGGACGGGGCGGCGGCTGCGCCGGAGGCGGGGGTGCCGGTGCACTCTCAGTGGGTGGTGGTGGTGGGGCGGGAGCCGGCCGTTGTGGCGGCGCGACGATGCAACCGGCGAGCAGCAGCGTCCCGCACAGTGCCAGTCGCCGGCCGCGCCTCAAAACAGTTTGCGAAACCAACGCCATGACTCGTCGTCCTCTTTTTCGGGAGAAGGTGCCGACATGCTGCCGCAGGGCACCGCGCCTGGCGGGGCGCCGCCATCGAACACCGGGATACCGAAACCACCCGGGCATTGGGCGGCCGGTAACCACGGCCCCTTGGCTCCCTGTACCCAGTGAATCCCCTGCGGCTCGGCCAGGGTCAGTGGTGACGCTGGCAGGCGACCGATCATGTCGGCCCAGACACGCATCGCGCCACTGGCTCCGTACAAGCCGGTCTCGCCGTTGTCGTCCAGACCCATCCAAACCACCGCAACCGTATTGCCGGTAAAGCCGGCAAACCAGGAATCCCGGCTGTCGTTGGTGGTACCGGTTTTACCGGCCACGTTGATGCCCGGCAGCACCCGCCCGAGTGCGCGTGCGGTGCCGTTGCGGGTCACTTCCTGCAGGGCCGTGTTGACCAGGAACACCGACCCGGGGTCGAGTTTCTGCTCCACCGACAGCGGGTAGCTCGCCAGTGGCTTGCCATCCTTGTCGGTAACCGCGTGGATGGCGCGCAGGTGAAGCCTGAAGCCTCCCGCAGCGAGCGTCAGATACATGCGGGTCACCTCCAGCGGGGTGAGTTCCACCGCGCCCAGCAGCACCGCCGGCACCGCCGGCAGCTCGCGTCCAACGCCAAGCGAGCGCAGGGTTTTGAGCACCGCCGGCACGCCCACCTGCAACCCCAGCGCGACCGTGGCGCTGTTGCGCGACTCAGCCAGTGCCTGCAACAGCGATACCTCGCCGCGGTAATCGTCGCCGGAATTGCGCGGTCGCCAGCTCTGACCGTTGGGTAACCGTACCGACATGCGCCGGTCGTCGAGCCTGCTGGCCAGATTGAAGCGTTCAGGTTGCTCCAAAGCAGTGAGGTAAACCGCCGGCTTGGCCAGCGAACCGATCTGTCGGCGCGCATCCAGAGCCCGGTTATAGCCATCGAAACGCGGGTCCCGGTCGCCAACCAGGGCCAACACCTCGCCGGTGGCGATGTCGGCCGCCACCGCCGCCATTTGCAGCTTGGGCAAGCGGCGCTGAGCGGCAATCTGCTCGCCCTGACTGGTGGCGGCCGCCTCGGCGGCCGCCTGCAGCGCAGGGTCCATGCTGGCAAAAATGCGCAGACCCTCGTTGCGTAGCACGTCTTCCGGATAGTCCCGCTGCAACTGCCGACGCACCAAATCCAGAAACGCCGGATAGCGTGCCAGGGTCAAGGCGGTGCGCTTGACCACACGCAGGGGTTTGGCCTGCTCGGCAGCGGCCTGCTCCGGCGTCAGCAAGCCTTGTTCGGCCAGCAGACGCAGCGCAAGGTTGCGCCGCGCCGTGGCGCGCTGCGGGTGCCGGCGTGGATCATAGTAGGACGGCGCCTGCACCATGGCAGCCATCATCGCCAGTTGCGAGGCATCGAGTTCGCCGAGCGGACGGCCGAAGTACAGCATTGCTCCCTGCGCCATGCCGTGCACGCTGCGGGTACCGATCTGGCCCAGGAACACCTCGTTCAGATACGCCTCGAGGATCTCGTTCTTGTCGTAGTGGGTTTCGAGCAGTACCGCCATCATGGCTTCGGTGAGCTTGCGCCAGACGGTGCGATCGGCGGTAAGGAAATAGTTCTTCACCAGCTGCTGGGTCAGGGTGCTGCCGCCCTGGACCACCGCTCCAGCCCGAAGATCGGCCCACAGGGCGCGAGCGATGGCGCGCATCGATACGCCATGGTGACGGTAGAAGTCGCGATCCTCCAGCGTCAGTAGCGCCTGCACCAGCGCCTGCGGCACTTCGTCCAGGCGCAGCAGCAGGCGATCCTCGTTGCTGGCCGGATAGAAACCGCCGATAAACTCGGGCTCCAGGCGCAGCAACGGTAATTCGCCTTCGTCGGTGTGCAATCCGGCGATCTGCTGGCCGTCGAACTGAACGTTGACCTTGCGCGGTGGCTCGACCGAATCCCAGAACTGGAAGCCACGGGTATACACAATCATGCGCGTGCCGCGGAGGTTGTAACTGCCGGCGCCGATCGGCTCGTCGCGTGCATAACCGAGCCGATCCAGCGCCTCACCCAGACGGCGCGGGTTCAGTGCCGCGCCGGCGTAAAGTTCGAGCGGTCGGGCAAAAACCCGAGCGGGCAGCGCCCAGCGCTGGCCTTCAAATTTTTGCCGGATCACCCGATCCAGATGCACCGCATACAGCGCCAGCCCCGCCAGTCCGGTAAGGATCAGCGGCATAAGCCAGCCCATCCAGCGACGACGACGGGCAGGGGTGCGAGATCGCGATTTGGGCATGGGTGACAGGCGATGGTGCGTCAGCGGACTTAACGTACTAGTCTAGCCTGCCGTCCCGTGGCCTGTGTTCGTGGCCAGCGGGCGCCCGTTGCACAAGGAGGCCCATCATGTTCGATCCCGACCGTTTTGTCGCGGCGTGTCAGGCGGCGCTGGTCGGTACCAGCCCAGCCGCTGGCATTGCCGAGCTGCTGACCGTGGCACTGCGCGAGCCTCAGGCGCTTGCCGCCGCCTTCGCGGCGGGTGCCGACAAGCCGGGCGTGGTGCCGCTGTTTCGCTCCGAGTCGCTGACCGTGGCGCACGTCATCAGCGCACCAGGCAGCCTCAGTCCGGTGCATAACCACCGCATGTGGGGCGTGATCGGCATCTACGCAGGGCAAGAAGACAATCACCTGTACCGACGCGGTGCCGAGGGCCTGGAGAACGACGGCGTACGCAGCCTGCGCGTCGGCGACGTTTTCGTGATGGATCCGGAACTGATCCATGCCGTGGCCAATCCGTTGACCGGCATGAACGGTGGCCTGCATGTGTATGGCGGCGACCTGATGCAGCGTCCCGGTCGCAGCTTGTGGGATCCGGACAGCGGCGCCGAGGAGCCGTACGCCTTCGAAAAGGTGCTGGCCTATTCGGCCCGCCTGAGCAGCTGAGCCGCCAAACGACGCTTCAGCGGGCTATGGGCGCTCGCGGATCCCACAAGCGCTGGCTACCCTTGTGCTCGTAACCCATCCCCTGGGGGTAGGAGACCAGTTCCAGGTGCGCGCCCCACGGTGCGCGGAAATACAGCACCCACTGTCCGGCGTAATCGCCCTGGGTGGAGCTGAACGGACCAGCGTAGGTCTCGATGCCGTTCTCGCGCAGCCAACGCGCGGCCGCCTCGATGTCGTCCACGTAAAACGACAGGTGGTGTCCGGCGTGGTCGCTATTACGCGGCTGGCGTCGGTCCTGGTCCGGTGCCGACCATTCGAACAGTTCAAGGTTGGCGCCAGTGGTGCAGCGCATAAGGGACATGGCGCGAATCTCGGCCCGCGCATCCACACCGACATGGCGGGCCAGCCAGTCGTCATCGGCCCGCAGCGGCCCGTTACGCGCCAGTGTCTGGCAGCCGAGCAACTTTTCAAAGAAAGCCTCGGCCTGCTTGAGGTCCGGCACGGTCAGGCCGACGTGGTCGACGCCCCGCAAGCCCGGCACCTGTGCCCCGGCGCTGACGCACGCCAGCAATAGACCCGCAGCGATGAGGTTTCGCACGACCCGCCTCAACGCTTCTGGAACTGTTTTTTGCCGAACAGGATTTCGCGCTGTTCGTCGTTCTGCGGCCCGGGCCTGGGTGGTCGCCGGTCGGCCATGACGGCCAAAGCGCGCGCCGTTGCCGGGCGCGCATTGATGGCATCGATCCAGCGTTTGACCCCGGGCAGCTCGCCCAGGTCCACGCCCTGGCGTTCGTAATGCAGGAACCACGGAAAGATCGCCATGTCGGCGATGGAGTACTCTCCGGCCACGTAGTCGCGATCGGCCAGGCGCTTTTCGACCACGTTGTAGATGCGCCGCGATTCATTGGTATAGCGGTCGATGGCGTAGGGCAGCTTTTCGGGCGCGTAGTCACGAAAGTGATGCGCCTGGCCCAGCATCGGCCCGACACTCGCCATCTGGAACATCAGCCACTGCATGACGTCGTAGCGGGCACGTGCCGCCGCGGGCATGAAGCGGCCGGTCTTGTCGGCAAGATAAATCAAAATCGCCCCGCTCTCGAATACGCTGATCGGCTCGCCGTCCGGGCCTTCTGGGTCGACTATGGCCGGCATCCTGTTGTTAGGGCTGATGGCCAGAAACTGCGGCGTGAACTGATCGCCGGCGCCGATGTTGATCGCGTGCGTTCGGTACGGCAGGCCGGTTTCTTCCAGGAACAGAGTCACCTTGTGGGCATTGGGCGTCGGCCACATATAGAGATCGATCATGCTGTCTCCGGTGAGCGGCAGGTTCGGCCATTCTAGGCCGTGACATTGCCTGTGGCATACTGCGGCGCCCGGCTGGCGCCCATTGGCCGGCCCTCCCGCCCCGCCGCACGGTCCGCCCTTGGACGAGAGCGCCCTTCGCCAACAGCTAGTCGAGGCGGCCCGCGCCAGCGTGCGCCTGGGCCTGAATCGCGGCGCCTCAGGCAATCTCAGCGTTCGCCTGCCGGGTGGGTTTCTGGTGACACCGACCGGCATTCCCTACCCGCAGTTGGCCCCGGCCGACCTGGTGCGCCTGGACGCTCACGGCGTAGCCGCGCCAGGGCAACTGAAGCCCTCGTCCGAGTGGAGGTTCCACTGCGATATCTACGTCGCTCGACCGCAGGTGGCGGCGATCGTCCACACCCATTCCCGCTACGCCAGCACCTTGGCCTGCCTGCGGCGCGAGCTGCCGCCCTTCCATTACATGGTGGCTATCGCCGGAGGCGACAGTGTGCGCTGTGCCGACTATGCAACCTTTGGCAGCGCCGAATTATCCGCCAATGCATTGGTGGCCCTGCAAGACCGCCACGCCTGCCTGCTGGCAAATCATGGCGCCATTGCCGTGGGCGCAAGCCTTGAGGCCGCCCTTGCCCTCGCCGAGGAGGTCGAGGCGCTGGCTGGCCAGTACTGCGCCACTCTGGCGCTGGGCGCGCCGGTACTGCTGGATCAGGCCGAGATGGCCCGGGTGGTGGAGCGCTTCGACAGTTACGGAAAACAGGATATTTACTAAGCCACGGCAGGAGCCTCCCGATGCAGCTCGTTTACGCTAAACCCTCGCCCTACTCGCGCAAGGTACGAGTGACCTTGATCGAAAAAGGCCTCGCTGACCGTGTGAGCGAAATCATCGTCAGCCCACTGGAAGACCCAACCGCGCTGCTGGAGGTCAATCCACTAGGCAAGGTGCCGGCGCTGCGCCTGGATGACGGCAGTTGCCTGTATGACAGCTGGGTAATCTGTGAATACCTCGACACCCTGACTTCCCAGCCGCGGCTGATTCCGGACGGCGCCGCTCGCATCGCCCTGCTGCGCCGGGCAGCCCTGGCTGACGGGGTGCTGGATGCCGCCGTCACCGCCCGCCTGGAACTGCTGCGACCGGAAGCCATACGCTGGGCGCCGTGGACCGACCGCCAGCAGCGTGCTATTGGCCGTGGCCTCGCGGTCATGGAGCGGGACGTTGCCACGTTCAGCGCGGCAGTGACCTTGGCGCACATCGAATTTGCCGTGACGTTGGAATACCTTGATTACCGCCTCCCGGAACTAGGCTGGCGCGAAAGTCATCCGGCGCTTGCCGCCTGGCTGTCCGAATTCTGCCAACGGCCGTCGATGCAGGCGACCCAGCCACCGCGTTCCTGACGAACTTACGGTCGATCGCCTCGCCCTGACTCTCACACACCCCCGCAGCGGGCCACAGCGCTCACTGCGGGGGTAGTTCCTTAGCGGAAGACTCCCTCGTGTATTTGGACCTGGTACCGGTTTTTCTCGCGCTCGCCGCCGGCTGGCTGTGGCGGCGCCATGCGCCCGGTGGTGTCGACGCCCAGCAGATGGCGCTGGCGCTGAACATGCTGATGATTTACCTGACCGGCCCGGCGCTGATCTTCGCCATCATGTCGCGGGCCGAGCTGGATCTGGCACTGACCATCATTCCAGCAGCCGGCTACGTATGCAGCCTGGGCGGTCTGGCCCTGGCGGCGGGCGTGTATCGGGTGTGGGGCAATCGATCCGGGCTAACCCAGGGGGGGCGTGGCGCGCTGCTGCTGGCGGCGAGCTTCGCCAATGGCTCGATTGCATTGCCGGTTGTGGTGAGCCTGTTCGGCCACCAGGGGATGGCAACGGTGTTCGCGTACGACCTGATCGCCACCACCCTGCTGATCTGGACCGTCGGTGTGGCGGTGGCGGCGCGTCACGCTGCCGGCCAGGAACGATTGTCGCTGGGCCGGGAGATCCTGCGCCTGCCGCCGGCGTGGGCGGTGGTGATTGCGCTGGTCGTCAATCTGCTGGGCATACCGGTGCCCGACCGGGCCGTGACGGCGTTGCGCTACGTCGGTGATGCCGGCATTCCGCTGATGGTATTCGTGGTCGGCCTGTCGCTGCGCCTGGGCGCGCTGCGCCGCCTACCCGTCGCTTTGCCGGCCTTGTTCATTCGCCAGGTGGCCGGACCCGCCATGGGCCTGGCTTTTGCCTATACCTTCGGAGTGCGCGGCGAAACGCTGGCGATCCTGGGTGTGGTCATGGCCTCGGCCTGTCCGGCGGTCGGGGTGATCCTGGCGCATCGCTTCCGGCTGGATGTCGAGCTTTACGGCGCCGTGCTGACCGCCTCGATCCTGAGTTATCTTGCGCTGGCACCGCTGTACCGCTGGTTGCTGATGCGATGATCCGTCACCTGATTCTGGACTGGGCCGGGACGCTGGCCGACGACCGTGCGCTCACCCTGGCCGCCACCAATGACACGCTGGCCCATTTCGGCGCACCGCCGGTCGACGAGGACACTTACCGGCGCGAGTTCACTCTGCCGGTGGAACGCTTTTACCGCCGTTTCATTGGCGACCTGCCGCGCGAAACCATTGATGCCGTGTTCTTTCGGCACTTTGCCGCACGCATGGCTCGGGCGAAGCTGTTTGCCGATGTGCCGGCCTTGCTGCATCTGTGCCGTTTGCGCGGCGTGGCGCTGAGCATTTGTTCGAGCGTACCGACCGAGATACTCGACACGCTGCTGGAGCGGCTTGGCCTGCGTGGTTTTTTCCGCCACATCGGTGGCGGCGCGGCGGACAAGATTCCCGTGCTCAGGCAACTGGTCGCGCAGGCACCATTTCGCCCCGACGAGACGCTGTATGTGGGCGACACGCCACACGACCTTGAGGCGGCCCACGCGGCCGCGGTCATCGCCGGAGCGGCGCTGTATGGCTACGCCACCGAGGAGCGTCTGCAGGCACTGCGCCCGGATCACGCCTTTGCCGGGGTACGCGACCTCATCGACCTGATCGACCGTGAGCACCTGTTGGCGAGCGAGCGGCGCGTGATTGCCACTGTAGGCGGGCTGCTGGTGGCCAGCAGCGGAGAAATGTTGCTCATACGCACCGCCAAGTGGTCTGGGCTGTGGGGTCTGCCGGGCGGCAAAATCCACTACGGCGAGACCATGCTCGACGCCTACCGGCGCGAAATCAGCGAGGAAACCGGCATCTGGGTCGAGCACGCCGACTGGCTGTGCGTGCAGGACTGCATCGAGAGCCCGGAATTTCTGGAGCCGCGGCACTTCCTGCTCATCAACTATGTGTCACGCGTCACTGGCCGCCCGCAGCCGCGCAACAACTACGAATCGACCGACATCGGCTGGTACAGCCCCGCCCAGGCGGCAAGCATGGACCTGAACCAGCCGACGCGGGCCACCATAGCGCTCGCAGCCCAACGTGGTTACGTAGCAGTGTCCTGAGCCGACGCCGATGCGAGTGGCCCCGGTTGCCCTCAGTCAATGCAACCGTGACCCCTCACGATTAGCCTGACTGGCCAGAGCCAGGCGACCGGCGCCTGGCCAGGCCTGGTAAGGAGCCGCCATGAGCCTCGAAAAGCACGATTTGCACCACGAATTCCCGGAGTACGACCAAGCCATCCACGCCTTGAAGCTCGGTGATTCGCACTTTGCGACCCTGTTCGCGCAGTACCACGACATCGACCACGAAGTGCACCGCATAGAAACCGGAGTCGAGAACACCTCCGACACCTACCTCGAACAACGCAAGAAAGAGCGCCTGCGCCTGAAGGACGAGCTGTACTCCCGGCTGCGCGCCTGGGCCGGGTAGCAGCACCCGGACTCCACACGGACCGGACCGGGTATCTGTGTCCGATGTCCGCCAGACCTTCCGGTCGTGCGGGCTTATGTTTTTCCCGGGCGACGCGGTACGGTCCGGTAGGCGACCGCTGTCTCGGCCAAGCGAGCGTCCCTGGCCGTGAATGAGCAGTCGACGATGGCGGCTGTTATTTGTCTTTAAACTGTGGGCAGTTCCGACCCGGAGTTGCCCCATGACCTCTGCCCAAGCCGGCATTTTGTTGCCGCCACCGCCGCTGGCTGTTTATCTGAGTTTTGACTTGGCGGTCGGCAACGATGTCGCGGGCGCGCTGACGCGTCTGTGCACGGTGGTGGATGGTGAGCAGATAGTGGCGGGGCTCGGTAGCTCGGTGGCGCAGGCGCTCGGCCAGCGGGTGCAGGGCCTGCGGCCGTTCACGGCCATGAGCGGCCCGGGCGTGGACGTACCTGCCACGCCGGCGGGGCTGTGGCTGTGGCTGCGCGGTGAGGATCGCGGCCAACTGTTGCACCGGGCACGGCAACTGGAAGCCGCGGTACTGCCGGCGTTTTACCTGCGCGAAGCGGTGGACGGGTTTCAGTACCAGGATGGACAAGACCTGACCGGCTTCGAGGACGGCACGGAAAATCCCAAGGACCAGGCCGCCGAGGCGGCTGCTCTGGTACAGGGCCGTGGACCGGGACTGGACGGATCGAGCTTTGTCGCCGTCCAGCGCTGGGTTCACGAACTCAGCCGCTTCGAGGCCCTATCGGCCGAGCAGCAGGATATGAGTGTCGGCCGCCACCGCATAGGCAACGAGGAAATCGCCGACGCCCCGGCCTCAGCCCATGTCAAGCGCACGGCGCAGGAAACCTTCACCCCGCCCGCCTTCGTGCTGCGCCGGTCCATGCCGTGGGCCAATGGCCTGGAAGCAGGGCTGATGTTCGTCGCCTTCGGCCACAGCTTCGACGCGTTTGAGGCCCAGTTGCGGCGCATGGTGGGCACTGAGGACGGCATCACCGACGCTCTGTTTCGCTTCACCTGGCCCGTCACCGGGGCATTTTTCTGGTGTCCTCCGGTTACCGACGGCCGGCTGGATCTGCGGGCGCTCGGGCTGGGCTAGTTCAGCCACAATTGCGGCGCGGTCGCCGTGGCGGTCGGTGCCCGAACGCGTGGCTCTTCGCGACTGTTCCCCGCCAATTCGCTGCTGTTGTAGACAAGTCGGTGCAATTGGCCAACAATTCACGCTGTCTGTCGCGCCCCATGATTGCCCGCATGGCCAAGATACTCATATTGCACGGTCCCAACCTGAACCTGCTCGGCCGCCGCGAGCCGGCTATCTACGGCCACGATACCTTGGCGAAAATCGACGCTGCCTGCGCGGCGCTGGCCAAGACCGCTGGCGTTGAGCTGCGCTGCCAGCAAAGCAACGCCGAACATCAGCTTATCGATTGGGTGCAGGCGGCGCCGGCTGATGGCGTTGTGTTCATCATCGTCAACCCCGGCGGTTATACCCATACCAGCGTGGCCCTGCGCGACGCGCTGGCGGCGGTGGCGCTACCGTTCATTGAGGTGCACCTGTCGAACGTGGCCGCGCGCGAGCCATTTCGCCAGCATTCGTATTTTTCAGACTTGGCGCTTGGCACCATCAGTGGCCTGGGCGCCCTCGGCTATGAGTTGGCATTGACCGCCGCGCTGCGCTGGCTCGGCAATCAATCATCTGCAAAAACCTAAGGACACAGATGGATATCCGCAAGATAAAGAAGCTCATGGAGCTGGTGGAGCAGTCGGGCATCAGCGAGCTGGAAGTTCGCGAAGGCGAGGAATCGATACGTCTGAGCAAGGCTCCGGTCGGCATGGTGATGACTGCGGCTGCCGCGCCCGCCGCCGCCGCGCCGGCAATTCCGCTTCCGGCCATCGAGCCCGCCTCTGTCCAGCCCGCGGGTCACACCCAAACCGCACCGATGGTTGGTACCTTCTACCGCGCCGCGTCGCCCGAAAGTGAGCCGTTCATCGCGGTCGGCAAGCAGATCTCGGCCGGCGACGTGATTTGCATCATCGAAGCCATGAAGCTGATGAACCAGATCGAGGCCGAGAAAGGCGGCGTGATAGCCGCTATCCTGGTTGAAGACGGCCAGCCAGTGGAATTCGGCCAGCCCCTCGTTGTTATTGCCTGACGGGCCGCGCCATGTTCTCAAAAGTAGTGATCGCCAACCGCGGCGAGATTGCGTTGCGCGTGCTGCGCGCCTGCCGCGAGCTCGGTATCGGCACGGTGGCGGTGCATTCCACCGCCGACCGCGAGCTGATTCATGTGCGTCTGGCAGACGAGTCGGTGTGTATCGGCCCGCCGGAGCCTGGCAAGAGCTACCTCAACATCCCGGCCATCATCGCCGCGGCGGAGGTCACTGACGCCGAGGCTATCCATCCCGGCTACGGCTTTTTGTCCGAGAACGCGCAATTTGCCGAAAGTGTGGAGGAAAGCGGTTTCGTGTTCATCGGCCCGCGGCCGGACACGATCCGCCGGATGGGCGACAAGCTCGAAGCCATCGCCCTGATGAAACAGCTGGGCGTGCCCACGGTGCCCGGCTCGGGCGGCCCACTCGGCGACGACGAGGCTGAAAACCTGCGGATTGCCGACCGCCTCGGCTACCCGGTTTTGATAAAGGCCGCTGGTGGGGGCGGGGGTCGCGGCATGCGCGTGGTGCACACCGAGGCCGCGCTCGGCGCGGCCATCTCCACCACACGCCGCGAGGCCGGTGCCGCATTTGGCAACGATGTCGTGTACATGGAGAAGTACCTCACCCGGCCGCGGCACATCGAGTTCCAGGTACTGGGTGACGGCGAGGGTGAGGCCATTCACCTCGGGGAACGCGACTGCTCGGTTCAGCGCCGCCACCAGAAGGTCATCGAAGAGGCGCCCGCCCCAGGCATCACCGACGAGCAACGCATGCGCATGGGCGAATTGTGCGCGGACGTATGTCGGAAGATCTGCTACCGCGGCGCGGGCACA
>CAZZHF010000040.1:0-8473 GCA_964653545.1 uncultured Gammaproteobacteria bacterium
CGGTGGCGTGGCCGGCTTCGCCATACAGCTTGCCAAACACATCGGCGCGCGGGTGATCACCACCACCAGCGCCGCCAACCGCGACTACGTGCGCAGTCTCGGGGCCGACCAGATCGTTGATTACAACGCCCAGGATTTCACCCAGGTCGTGTCAGCTTGCGACGCGGCATTCGACACCGTGGGCGGCGATGTCGCGCTGCGCTCGTTCGCGGTACTCAAGCCGGGTGGCCGGGCGGCGTTCATCGCCTCGGGCATGACAGCGCCGGACTCGCCGCGCGATGACGTGCGCGCGCTGCGGCCACAGGTTGGACGCGATCGCGCCCATCTCGTGCGGATCATGGAATTGCTCGCGGCTGGCGCCGTGCGCGTCCCGCAAATCACAACCTTTACCCTGCAACAGGCGCAAGCCGCCCACAGGCTGAGCGAATCGCGCCATTTGCGCGGCAAGCTGGTTTTCGAGGTGCGTTGAATTCCCAGGGCTTTCCGGGTGTTCAGCCACCTTGCCAAATTTTGCCAAAGTGCTTAGCTTGCGGATTATGAGCACGACGAACATTTCCCTGCCGGACAGCCTGAAGTCCTTCGTGGACGAGCAAGTCAGCCAGCGCGGTTACGGCACCAGCAGCGAGTATGTGCGCGAGTTGATACGCAAGGATCAGGATCGGCTGCAGCTTCGCGCGCTTGTGCTGGCGGGCGCGGCGTCTGCGCCAACCACCCCGGCCGATGCGGCTTACTTCGACGGTCTGCGCGACCAGGTTCGCAAGGCCGCCAAGTCTGGTGCCGTTGAGTGAAGACAAAGCCAGTTGTCCCGCGTGAGCAGGCCAACCGAGACATCGACGAAACCATCGCGTACTACCTGGGCGAGGATGCCGGGCCGGCTGCGCTTGGATTCATCGACGCCCTGGAACAGGCCTATAGCCCCATCGGTCGCCACCCTGCGAGCGGCTTGCCCCGCTATGCGCACGAATTGAACCTGCCGGGGCTGCGGTGCTGGCCGCTGATGCGGTACCCCCATCTGGTTTTCTGTGTCGAACGGTCCGACCACGTCGACGTTTGGCGCGTGCTGCACGGTCAGCGCGATATCCCGGTGTGGATGAACGAACCCGACGACACTCTCTGACGACCCGCTCACAAAAAAGGCTCCTTCCTGGCGAGATTCAGAACCTGGAACAGGACGGCGCCGCAGTGGCCGCGCGGTTGCGCGAGATGCAGCCGGACGGCGCTTAAACAACAACGCCTTAATAAGGACTATATTCAGGCCTTATCCAGTCTCTTGAGGCGGCCATGCGCTATTCATCGCAAGTCAAATCCATCAGCTACCTGAAGGCCAACGCGGCCGACGTATTGACGCAACTGGCCGAGCGCCGCGAGCCGATGGTCATCACCCAGAACGGCGAGGCCAAGGCCGTGATCCAGGACGTGGCTTCGTACGAACAAACGCAGGAAACCCTGGCGCTGCTGAAGATTCTCGCCCTGGGCAGTCAGGAAATCGAAGCCGGCAAGGTCAAGCCGGTGGCCGACGTGGCGGGGCGCCTGCGCGCCAAACGCGCCGCCGAATAATGCCCGGCCAGCGCTACGAGCTTCTGCTTACCCAGGGCGCCGAGCAGGACCTGGAATCGATCTGCGACCACATCGCCGCGTTCGACTCGCCGACCAACGCTGACCACGTGCTGGACCAGATACTTGAGGTGGCGCAGCGCCTGGCGACGTTTCCGGGGCGCGGCAGCCACCCCAGGGAACCACTGGCGCTGGGTATCCGCGACTACCGGCAAGTCACGTTCAAACCCTATCGGGTCATCTACCGGGTGATCGGCTCAAAGGTCTACGTCACCCTGATCGCCGATGGCCGCCGGGACATGCAATCGCTGCTCGCGCGCAGGCTGCTTGGGGCGTAGTGCGCGGCGCCGTCAGTGGCCAAATATGGCTACCCGCCGGACCTTGCTGAGGATGCGACGCAGTTGGTGTTGCGGCAGGCGGAGTTGTCGACGGAGTATTCACAGTAGCCGCTTAAAAACTTTCAACCCTCAGGAGATCAAGACATGACCAATCACACCTACAAGATCGTGGAAATTGTCGGTTCCTCGCCGAACGGGACTGACGACGCCATCCGCAACGCCATCGCCGAGGCGTCCAAGACTCTGCGCCATCTGGACTGGTTCGAGGTGGTCGAGACGCGCGGTCATCTGGTCGATGGCAAGGTCGGGCACTTTCAGGTGCACCTGAAAGTTGGTTTCCGCCTCGAGAGCTGAGGCCCCGCACCGGCCCTGGGTCCCCCTGGGGGGCAACGACCCCAGGGCGTTGTTGCTGTTTGCCTGGCCTGTGAGTTGGGTCAGTCGCCCGCCGCGAGACCCGCGGCAAGTTGCTCAAGCTCGGTAATCGGCGCGCTGCATTGCCCGCCCTGGCACAGGTAGGCCACGGCCTCGCCCCGCGGCTGGCAGTGCGCCAGCACGCCCGGCAGGTCGGTGATATCCGGAGGAATGGCGAATACCAGCCGCGTCGGGCGGTGCCCGGCGGGATTGGCGCCGCGCGCGACCTCGAGCCAGCCACCGAGCACGCGCGGATCGGCCCGCAGGATCAGCGTTTGTGGCGGTAGCAGTTGTTCTTCGAGGGCCGTGAGCAGGCTGGCACTGGCCAGCGGGTGTTCCTGCAGCCGGTCGGCGGCGCTGCTGACCGTCCGAGCCGCCGCGTCCAGGTAGGTGGACTCGCCCAGCAGATGACCCAGCCGGCCCAGCGCGCGGGCGGCGATGGCGGCGCCCGCGGGCGTTGCCTCGTCGCCGAGCGGCCGGGTGCGCACGATGAGCCGCTCGTGGTCGTCGGCGGTATGGAAAAAGCCGCCCTGGGCGGGGTCTTCGAAATGCGTCAGCATGACCTGCGCGATGTCCGTGGCGAACTGTAGATGCGCACTGTCCCAGCGCGTTTGCAGCAGCTCAAGCAGGCCATCCAGCAGGTAGGCGTGGTCGTCCAGGTAGGCGGCCAGGTAGCCGAGGTTACCCTTGGCCACCGCCCGCAGGCGGCCGTCCTGCCAGAGCACGCGGCGCGCGAACGCCGCTGCACCCGCGGCCGCGTCGATGAAGGCCAACTCCCCAAGATGTCGGCCGGCGCGGGCGAGACCACCGATCATGAGTCCGTTCCAGCCGGCGAGGATTTTGTCGTCGAGTCCCGGTCGCACCCGCCCGCTGCGGGTGGCGAACAGTTTCTGCATGGCGCCACTGAGGCTGACGGCGACCCGCTCGGGTGACAGCGCCAGTTCGCGTGCAATGTCCGCCACCTCGGCGCGCACCCGCAGGTGCCATTGATGCTCGAAGTTGGGGCTGCCGTCCAGGCCGAAGCGGCGCGCCAGGATAGCCGTTTCCTCGGTCGTCAGAAGCGCCTGTGCCTGGTCCCGGTCCCAGGCGTAAAAGCGGCCTTCCTCACCCTCCGAGTCGGCGTCGAGGGCCGCGTAGAAGCCGCCGCCAGGCGCCTGCATCTCGCGCAGTGCCCATTGGCCGGTGGTATGCAGCACCGCGTCGAAACGCGGGCTGTTGCTCACCTCCGCGGCCCGCGCGTACAGGCTCAGCAACTGCGCGTTGTCGTAGAGCATCTTCTCGAAGTGCGGGATGTTCCACTCGGCATCCACCGAGTAGCGGAAGAATCCGCCTCCCAGGTGATCGTGCACTCCGCCGCGGGCCATCTGTTCCAGTGACAGCAGCGCCATGCGCAGCGCCTGTGTATCGCCGCTGCGGGCGTGTTCCCGCAGACACAGTTCGAGCAAGGGTGGTTGCGGAAATTTGGGCGCACCACCAAAACCACCGTGCACCGGGTCAAACAGGCCGGCCAGCTCCGACACCGCGCGACGCAAGGGCGCATCGCCGAGCGTCTGCCCGGATGCCGTGAGCGTCTGGTGACGGGCCAGTGCCTCCAGCAGGGTGGCGTTCTGGGTCGCGATTTCCTCGCGATGCGTCCGGTAATACTCGTCGACCCGGCCCATCAGGTCAGAAAACGCCGGCAGGCCGTGCCGGGCCTCCCTGGGGAAATACGTGCCACCAAAAAACGGCACCTGGTCCGGGCTCAGGAACATGGTCAGCGGCCAGCCGCCGCTGCGGCCGGTCAGCATCTGGTGCGCCATCTGGTAGATGCGGTCCAGGTCCGGGCGTTCCTCGCGATCCACCTTGATGTTGACGAACAGTTCGTTCATGACAGCCGCCGTGGCGGTGTCCTCGAAGGACTCGTGCGCCATCACGTGGCACCAGTGGCAGGCCGAGTAGCCAATCGACAGCAGGATCGGCTTGTCCTGTGCCCGTGCCTGGGCCAGCGCCGCATCGCTCCATGGCTGCCAGTCGACCGGATTGGTGGCGTGTTGCAGCAGATAGGGGCTGCGCTCCGCGGCCAGGCGGTTGTGCGGGGAGGGAGTGGACATGGCTATGGGCGTTGACGAGCGGGAACGACTCATCATGCCGGATAATCGCCATCCATGTTGCACCATCCAGCCATTGATCCGATTGCCCTGCAGCTGGGCCCGCTGGCCATACGCTGGTATGGCCTAATGTATCTGCTCGGCTTCGCCGCCGCCTGGTGGCTGGGCCGGCGCCGGGTCAACGCGCCCGGCAGCGGCTGGCGGCTGGACGAGCTCGGCGACCTCATTTTTTATGGCGCGCTGGGCGCGGTGCTGGGCGGGCGGCTGGGCTACACCCTGTTCTATCAGCCCGCGTACTACCTGAGCCACCCTTTGGCCATCGTGCAGGCCTGGCAGGGCGGCATGTCGTTCCACGGCGGTTTGCTCGGGGTGCTGGTGGCGTGCTGGTTGTATGGGCGCAAGACTGGCCGGGGATTTTTCGCGGTCACCGACTTCGTGGCGCCGCTGGTGCCGACCGGGTTGCTGGCCGGGCGGCTGGGCAATTTCATCAATGGCGAGCTGTGGGGGCGGGTCACCGAGGTGCCGTGGGGCATGGTCTTTCAAGGTGCTGGCGAGCTGCCGCGGCATCCGTCGCAGCTGTATCAGGCCGGGTTGGAAGGCGCGCTGTTGTTCGTCATCGTCTGGGTGTATTCGGCGCGGCCACGGCCAACAATGGCGGTGTCGGGGGTATTCCTGCTCGGCTACGGAGCCTTGCGCTTTATTGGTGAATTTGCCCGCCAACCGGATGCCTTTATCGGCTTTGTCGCCTTTGACTGGCTGACCATGGGGCAGTTGCTGAGCCTGCCCATGCTGGCGGCTGGGGGCGTCTTGCTCGGGCTGGGTCGACGAGGCAACGCAGCCTGATTGGGGGTGTTATCGGTCGCCCGATAGGCTGGCAGGAAGTGTGTGGTGCGCTTACGCCAGGATATCCAGTTCGGAACGGAGGAGTCATGGACACAGGAACACTTCTGATCGCGCTGATGCGCCCGCTTGAACGTCTGCTGGCGGTTGGTATCGGCGGGCTGTCTGTTTATCTGGGTTACCGGCTGTTCCTGAGTTTGCCGGACCGTACCGACAGCCAGGGTCAGGTAATCCTGCCCGGTGGCGTGGACGTGCGTCTGAGCCGTATCGGTCCGGGAGCTTTTTTCGCGCTGTTCGGTGCACTGGTGGTTGGCTTTGCCCTCTATCAGGCGGTACGTGTGGAGGTACCTGCCGGAACGCAGGTCGCCACAGCGGCCTCGCGGCCGGACAAGTCCGTCCAGGGTGTCGCGTCGAAGCCGTCACCTGGCGTAGTGAGTTATGCCGGAGTGGGTACGGCGGTGGTACCCAGCAACGTCAGCGAATCGACGCTCGCCGAGCTGCGGCGGGATCTGCATGATCTGAGCAATCTGGCATCCGCCTTGAGCGAGAATGCCGACGCCGCCGCGCGCGAGGAAGCCGCAATTTCGCTCGAAGGCCTCGCCCCCAAGCTCAGGCTGGCCCTTCTGCAGAGGTCATGGGCCGCGTCGTGGGGCGATTTCGGGCGCTTTGATGAATGGGTGCGAGCGGGCGCCGCGGACCCGGTTCGGCTCGAATTCGTGCAGCCTGCCGCGTTGTTGCGGCACGCGGCAGGCGAGAGGGAGGAGCAAATGTGAGGTGGCTGCTGTGCCTGCTGGCAGCGTTGGCCGGCTCGACACTGGCGAACGACTTCGCGACGCTCTATGCGCCCGCGCAGCTTGATCGCACTCGCGAGCGAACCGTGCCGGGCGTCCTCGCAAACTTTCGCGATGTGGTCTGGCCGGCTCTGACGGCGGCGGAGCGTGAGCAACTCGGACAGGTTGATCTTAGCTTCCCGGCGCTCGGGCCGAACGGGCCGCTCGATTTCTATGCCACCGCACCGCCCGCCACGATCAACCTGCCGCTGACCTCGCTGCGCTTCTATGCCGATATCTGCCTGGCGGCGGCGTCCCTGAACCGTACTGGCCAGAGTCCGCAGCCGGTCTATGACTACCTCGCGATGCTCAAGCACCGCCCGGCGGCTGACTTTGCAGATGATCGCTACCCAGCCCCCCTGGCCGCGTTAGGCATCCCTGAGTCGGCGCGGGATGACCCACGCCTTGATCAGATTTTTTACCATTGCTATGCCAGTACCGTGGTGTTCATCCTGGGGCACGAACTGGCGCATCTTTATTATCAGGATCCTGGTTACGCACCCGGCGTACCGCGCGCTGTTGCGCAGCGAAATGAAACCCGCGCGGATGCCTTTGCGCTCGAACTCATGCGCCGTCTGGCGGCACCACCCATCGGCACGCCGGTGTTCTTCATGGCGCTCGCGCACTTGGAGGCCAATCGCTACGACTTTCGCACCGAGGCGGAGTTTCAGGCCGCCCTTGCCCAGGCGACGCACCCGCTGACTTCTGCACGGCTGCGAGCGATCGCTGGTGCATTGCGTGAGCGAGCGGCGGATTTTGCCCGTGCCGATGCGGATCCTGGGGCGACCCGTGACAGTCTTAGCCAGGTCGTTAGCGAGATTGAGCGCATCGCGGCTTTGCTGGACGACCCGGACATACAGCAGGGAATTGGCCTCACCGCGCAGAGCACGGATCCGGCCGTATTTGTGCAGCGACATAGTCCCCCTGTTACCGGTGCGCATGGCACATTACAGCGGTTCAGTGGCCGGTATCGCGGCAAGATTCTGGATGCACAGGGCGTCGCGATGTCGGTGGAGGTGGTTCTGGAGCGCCTCGGAAATCAGGTGAGCGGGCACTATGCCTTCGGCATGGGCGATGGGGTCATCACCGACGGCGTGATTCGGGACGAAGCGCTTTACTACAACTGGCGCTGGGGCTCTTCCAGCGGCAAGGGGGTGTTGCGCGAGAGCGGCACCGGGTTGGACGGCACATGGGGCTACGGTTCGCAGCGAGATGGGGCCGGCACATGGCAAATCAGGCCAGATACATGAGCGCGTCGATCCTGCGGAGCGTGACCACCGGGCCGGTGTGCGCTTTGGCGTCTGTGCCGCATGCTGGCCCTCGCGTCGTGGTCTTTGTCACGTTTGAGGATGCCCGTGAATCGGGAGCTAATTCTGGTCCACAGCCGGCTCTCAGCCAGCTCGTGACGGCCGCCTGATGCACGGCTTCTTCGGTGAGCTGGTGATCATCCTCACCGCCTCGGCGGTGGTGCTGGCGATCTTCCATCGTTTCCGGCTGCCGCCCACGCTGGGCTACCTGGCCACGGGCTTGCTGATCGGTCCCGGAGCGCTTGGCCTGATCGGCAACCGCGAGGCGGTGCAGTCGCTGGCCGAGTTCGGTGTGGTGTTCCTGCTGTTCTCGCTGGGCCTTGAATTCTCGCTGTCGCGGCTACTGGCCATGCGTCGCCTGGTGTTCGGTCTTGGCGGGGCGCAGGTGCTGATCTGCACGTTGGCGTTCATGGGCATGGGGCTTGGTCTGGGCGTGGAGCCGCGCCTGGCCGTGCTGATGGCGGCGGTGCTGGCGCTGTCGTCGACCGCGGTGGTGACCCGGGAACTGGCCCGCGCTGGCGAGCTGTACGCCCGCCACGGGCAGCTTGGCATCGCGGTGCTGTTGTTTCAGGACCTGGCGGCGGTGTTGTTCCTGATTCTGATCCCGGCGCTGGCGAACGAGGGCGACGGCCTGCCCATGATGTTGGCCATGACCCTGGCCAAGGGCACGCTGCTGTTCGCGTTCCTGATCGGTGTTGGCAAATGGATGCTGCCACAGGTGTTTTTCGAGGTGGCCAAGACGCACTCCGAGGAGCTGTTCGTGCTGGCTGCCTTGCTGGTTGCGTTACTGGCTGCCTTGTTGACCGATACCTTTGGGCTGTCGATGACGCTGGGCGCCTTCATTGCCGGCATGATGCTGGGCGAGAGTCATTTCCGGCACCGCATCGAGATCGAGATCCGGCCGTTCCGGGATGTACTGCTCGGCATATTTTTTGTCAGCGTCGGCATGTTGCTGGTGCCAGCCGATTTGCTGGACCGCTGGCCGGCGGTGCTGGGCCTCACGGTCGGCATGTTGCTGTTCAAGACCACCTTGGTGGCCATGCTCGGCCGCTGGCTGGGGGAAGATCGCCTGACATCGTGGCGGGCCGGATTGCTGTTGGCGCAGG
>CAZZHF010000040.1:8483-13389 GCA_964653545.1 uncultured Gammaproteobacteria bacterium
GCGGCGAGTTTGCATTCGCATTACTGGCCGTGGCGGGCAGTTATGGCATGGTGGAGCCGGCCCAGGTTGCGGTGGTGGCTGCCAGCGTGGTACTCAGCATGGCGCTGACGCCGGTGATCGTGCGCCACAACGGGCGTATTGCCGCATTCCTGGTGCGCGATCGCAATCCGGGGCCGGCGGCTGCGGTGGACCTGGTCGATGTCAGCAGCATCACCGCCGAACTCAGCGGTCACGTCATCATTTGCGGCTATGGCCGCGTTGGCCAGGCGGTGGGCCGAATCCTGAGCCGCGAAGGCGTGGAATTCGCGGCTGTCGACGAGGATCCGGTGCGCGTGCAGGAGGCGCTGCTTGGCGGCGAACGGGTGTTTTATGGCGACGCCCGCCGCCCGGCGTTGCTACACGCGCTGGGCATTACCCGCGCGCGCCTGGTGGTGGTCAGCTTCACCGATCACCGGCACTCGCTGGCCATTGTGCGCGCGGTACGCGAACGGGCCGCGGATTTGCCGATTCTGGTGCGTACCGTCGACGACCGGCACCGCGAAACGCTCAAACAAGCGGGCGCCACCGCGGTGGTGCCGGAAACTTTCGAAGCCAGCCTGACGCTTGCGTCGCACGTGCTGGCGCTGCTGGATTTTCCGATGGAACGGGTCCAGCAGAGTGTGCAGGGCGTTCGCGAGGAGCGCTACAGCGTGCTGCGCGGCTATTTTCATGGCCAGCGTTCGCGCATCACGGATGTCGAGGGCCAGGAGCTGGATGTCCGCCATGCCGTGCCGCTGCCGGAAAAGGCACGCGCCGTCGGCCGTCGTCTGGCGGACCTGGATCTGGCAAAGGTCGGCGCCGAGGTACGCAATGTGCGCCGTGACGGCGCCGGTGAACTCGAGCCCTTGCCTGGCCTGCTCCTGCAGGCCGGGGATGTGGTGGTTCTGTTCGGTACCGCCAGCCAGGTCGAAAACGCCGAGCGGCGTCTGCTCGGCGGCTAGGACCGGACGCTCGCCGGACGGGCGAAGCCGGTGCCGGTCAGGGCCCGAACCGTTCGGTCAGGAAATCCCGCATGGCAGCGAAAGCGCGGCGGGCCACTTGCGGGTGGTACTGGGCCTTGCCGGGCGAGTTGGCTTCCGGCTCGCTGAACGAATGCACCGCGCCACCATAGGCGGTCAACTGCCAATCCGCGCCAGCGCTGCGCATCTCCGACTCGAAGGCGGCCACATCGGCGGCCGGCACGTAGGGATCGTCCGCCCCGTGCAGCACCAGCACGGCGGTGGGGATACTGCCTTTCTGAGCCGGTAGAGGCGTATCCAGATTGCCGTGGAAAGACACCACGCCTCGCAGGTCACGCCCGCTGCGCGCCAGTTCCAGCACGCTGCCACCGCCGAAACAGAAGCCCACCGCCGCCAGCCGGTCGGCATCAAGGGGCGCCTGACCGGCCTGTTCGATCAGCACGTCCACGGCCTTGTTGACACGCGCGCGTAACAACGGCCGATTGGCGCGCGCCGCGCCCGCCGCAGCGCTGGCCTCGTCGGCGTTGCTTGGCCGTACCGTGGCGCCATACACATCGGCCACCAGCACCACGTAATCCCGGCCGGCCACCTGCTTGGCCTGCTCGATCGCGGCCGGGGAGGGTCCGAGCCAGTTCGGCACCAGCACGATGCCAGGCCGTCGCGCGGCGCCAGCATCGTCGTACACCAGCGTGCCGATGAAGTCGGTGCCATCGAGCCGGTAGGTCAATTCGCGCTGCACCCACTCGGCGTGCGCGGCGCCGACCATCCCGAGCAGGGCCAGTAACCAACAGTACAAGGTTCGCATTGCCTATCCTCCTGGAGGTTGGGTTCAAGAGCGGGTTTGCAGCCTGTCTCGCCCATGTGGGACGCCGAAGTCCAGCACCGCGGCTTGCGGTCCCAGCGGGACGATGCCGAACGGGTTCAGGGTGCGCATGCTGCGGTAGTAATTGGCCTTGATCTGGTCCAGGTCGACGGTCTGCGCCACGCCGGGGTGCTGATACAGCTCGCGTGCATAGGCGTGCAGGTTCGGGTAGTCCACCAGTCGGCGCAGGTTGCACTTGAAATGGTAGTGGTACACCGCGTCGAAGCGTACCAGGGTCGGGAATAGGCGCCAGTCCGCTTCCGTGATCTGGTCGCCAAGCAGGAATCGGGATCCGGCCAGTCGCTGCTCCAGCCAGTCCAGCGTGTCGAACAGGGCGGTGCCCGCTTCCTCGTAGGCTTCCTGGGTCTGCGCGAAGCCGCTGCGGTAGACGCCATTGTTCAGGTCGCGATAGACGCGCTCGTTGATGGTGTCGATTTCGGCCCGCAGGGCTTCGGGGTAATAGTCGCGTTGCGGATGCCGGGCAAAGGCGTCGAACTCGCGGTTAAGCATGCGGATGATTTCGGACGACTCGTTGTTGACGATGCTGTCATGGGCCTTGTCCCACAGTACCGGTACGGTCACCCGACCGCTGAATCCGGGGTCGGCGCGCTGGTAAAGCTCGTACAGATGGGACGCCCCGGTCAGGGGGTCGGGCTCGTTGAACTGCCAGCCGTAATCGCCTATGACCGGCGCCACGACGGTCAGGCCGATGGCCTGCTCAAGCCCCTTGAGCAGGCGCAGGATGACGGTGCGATGGGCCCACGGACAGGCCAGCGACACGTACAGGTGATAGCGCCCGGCCTCGGCGGCAAAACCACTGCTGCCGTCGGCGGTCACCTGGCCGCGAATGCTTGAGTCCGCCCGCAAGAAACGCCCGCCGTCGGCCGTTCGGTGGTCGAAGACTTCCCAATGGCCGTCGATCAGCATGCCCATGGCGGGTTCTCCGAATGCAAGGCAAGCGCGCCAGGAACGGCCGACTGCTGGCGCGTGTGGGGGTTCATTCCCCGGACGCCAGCCTGGCCAGCCCTGGCATTACCTCGCCGGCAAAACGTTGCAGCGAGGCCAGTGCCTCGGCATCGCTGAGGTCTCCGAAACTGAACTCCAGCGCCAGGTAGTTGCAGGCGCCGTCGGCGAAGCATTCCGCCAGTTGCTCGTGTACACGGCCGGGGCCACCAGTGATCAATATGCCCAACTCTCGCGCAACTGTGTAGGTGGGCGGGATCAGCGTATTGACCACATTGAAGGTGCGCCACAGCTGCATCAGGTTGTTGTAGAACACCGGATAGGCGCGCGCAGCCGTGCGTTCCGCATCGGCGTCGCTGGCGCCAACATAGATCTGTCTCAAGGCGCCCCGGCGCGACACGCTACCGGGGGCGCTCAAGTCATGCACACCGCCGCGGCCGGCCTCGCGCAGTTCGGCATAGCGTCGCATCAAGCCGCAGAGGTGTTGCGTCGGTGCCAGCCCGACAACGTGCATGCCGCGTTCGGCCGCAAATGCGACGTTGGCCTCACTGGTGATGCCGTACCACAGTGGGGGGAGCGGTCGTTGCAGTGGTTGCAGCACCATCGGCGCACCGCGGTAGCGGGTCCGGTCGCTCCGGTGGTGCAGCTGCGGCTGCGTCAGTCCGGCAGTCAACGCAGCCATGGCATTGTCGAACAGTTCCTTGCTGTCGAGAAAATCGACGCCATAGTGACCCAGTTCAAATGGCGATACGCCGCGACCGACCCCCAGGTCCAGCCGCCCACCGGACAGGTGATCGAGCATGCAGATCTCCTCGACCAGACGGACTGGCTCATACAAGGGCAGCAAATGGACCAGGCTGCCCAGGCGGATCGTCGTGGTGACCTGCGACAGCGCCGCCAGGAACAGCCCCGGTGAGGGCGCCAGGCCTAGCGGCGTAAAGTGGTGCTCGGCCACGTGGTAGGCGTGAAAGCCTGCACGTTCGGCCGCCTGCACCAGCTTGATCCGGCCGGTGTAGGTGTCGCGCGCCGGCTCTCCCGGCCGCTGCTCCAAATGGTCGAAAAGCCCAAAGGCGAGGTGCTTCATACGTGTCGCCCGATGAGGATACTGGCCTGGCTATAGCTGTTAGTTGGCGCCGTGGACGGGGTCGTCCCTTGGGCGCGGGGCCGATGACGGCCGGGGTGATCCCGCTCCTCCATTCGACGTGGGTCCGACGCACTATTCCAGCGCACTGTCGGCGCTGCCGGTGTGACTGGGAATCCCCGCGGGCTGTGTCACCCAGTCGTGGCGGGTGCAGCCATACAGCGACAGGCTGGGGGCCGGAAAGTGCGGGTCGGCGAAGCACCCGACAGCCACCACGACCGAGTCGGTGCCTTTCACGTCCCAGCAGACACTACTGCCGCAGTCCGGGCAGAAGTGAAAGGTGATCTCGAACCCCCGCTCGCCGGTGCGTTGATAGGTCTTGGTCTGACCCTGGACGGTGACGTTCTGGCCCGGGAACCAGGCCCCCAGGTTGAAGGCGCTGCCGGTGCGCCGCTGGCACAGCTCGCAATGGCACATCAACACCCGCTTGGGTTCTCCGGTGCAAGTCACTTGCAGTTGGCCGCATTGGCACAGTGCTTTTCGTTCCATGATGCCTCCTCGATTGGCGGATTGGATCCTGGCCGCCGCGACGGTACGCACAGCCGATCCGGCGCCCCCCCTTTGGGGGCTGTTGGCTAGGCGCCGGCCGTCGAGCGCAGCCAGTTGAAGCGTCGCTGCATCGGCTCGAAATAGTGCTGCCTCCACCCGGACTCCTGGTAGCTGGTCTGGTCGGCCGGTACCTTGCTGTGGTGCAGGGTCAGTAGCGTGGAGTCTGCGTCCTGCTCAAGCGTTATCTCGATTGATGAGTCTGCGTCGTCGGGCGAAAAATGCCGGGTTCGCCAGGTCTGGACAATGCGCCGGCCGGGGTCCAGCGCGACGGTTTTGCCAGTGATATAGCCATCCCAGGCGTCGAACGCATCGCCGACCTGGGGGCTGGCATGTGCCACGCCACCGGTCATCGCCGTATGCCCCTCGCTCGATAGCCACGCGTCAAAGATCTCC